>CBDUSX010000608.1:0-1512 GCA_965369935.1 uncultured bacterium | reverse complement strand
AAAAAAGAAAGGGGCGCCAATGGCATTGAAGACTCTCATTCACGTGTTTCCCGGCGAAGTGAGGGATCTGCGCCGCAACGAGTACACCGACTCGCTGGAGAACATGTTCGTTGAGGCGGCCAGGGTGGATCCGAATTTCTGCACCTACCAGCGCTGGCACTCCACCGACTACACCGGCCCGTTCTCCGAGTTGAAGAGCGGCTTCCTGGGTTACCTTTCCTAGCGCAGCCCTCCTCCGCATGCGGCGTCCGGCTTCTTACACTGCGCCGCCGAGCAACCGTGCCGGCGCAGCCGCCCCTGCGGCCATTATCGAGCCATCATCAAGGTTGTGGCCGTGGGCGGTAAGCGTGGCGCCCGCGCCTTCCTTTCTCCCCTTACCATTCATGACGGCAGGCCCTGCCAGGCTGGATGACCGCCCCGAAGCCGTGGAACTGGCCGCCCTGGAGCGGCGCTGCCTCCCCGAGCCCTGGACTGCCGCGGACTATGGCGGGCTGCGGGCCAAGCCGGGTGCCGCCGCGTGGGTGCTGCGGGATGGGGAGGGCCACGCCCTGGCCTTTGTATGTTTCCAAAAGGCCGCCGACGAGCTCGAGATATACCGTATCGCCGTGGTGCCGGAGCGCCGCCGGGAGAGATGGGGAGGCCGCCTGCTGGGCGAGGTGCTGGCTTTCGCCGCCCGGAAAGGAGCCAGCCGCGTTTTTCTTGAGGTGCGGGCCGGGAACCACGCCGCGCGGCGGTTGTATGAGGCTGCGGGATTCAGGCAGGTGGGTTTGCGGGAGGGGTATTTCCGCGAGCCGCGGGAGGATGCGGTTGTGCTGGGTTGCGATCTCACCGCCGGCAGATCCGGGGAGAACCTTCCGGCGGCTCAGGGGCGCCTGTGAGCCGTCAGCCGGACGGCGCAAAAGGGTGGCTTAGTCCGCGGCCTCTGACTCGTTGCGCACCAGGTCCAGCAGCGTGCCGGCGATTATGCCCCACACGATCCCGAACAGAAACACCACCACGGGCATCATTGGCCCCAAATTAAGCCCAAAATAGCCGTGCAGGTCCTTGGCGGGCAGGAACAGCAAGCTGGTTGCCAGCGCCGGGAAAAAGCCCACGACCACCCCGCGCTTCCAATGGGGCACGCGGCCCAGCAGCGGCACCAGGAACAGCAGCCCCCACAGGCCCCCCCAGGTTATGCGCTGGTAGAACCAGACCAGGTTGAATTCGAAGCTCAGGGGCAGTCCCAGCAGCTTGAAAAAGCCCAGCTGCCCCGCAAGAAGAATGATCCCGGATTGCAGCATGCCCGCGGTGGCGCCGGCCGCCATCGCATGGAAAATCCTGGAAAGTATGTTTCGCATCCCCCTCTTCCCCCCATGATGGTACGTCTTTCGTTCGGGCGCCGGGCCGAGTCATGCTCCCGGGCGGGCCGCAGGTGGTGAATTCGTCAATTCCCTGCAAGGATACGGTCTATCACGGATGCGGCTGGCGATGCACCTTTTTCGGAAGGCACAGGCAGGGGGCCCGGGCGGCGGG
>CBDUSX010000607.1:0-1518 GCA_965369935.1 uncultured bacterium | reverse complement strand
CGGCTGAAAAGCGAGTATCCCGATCTCGGGCAGGACGCCTGGTCCGGCTCCGGCGGCACGGAGCCCAATGACCCCTACATTTTCCGCGAGGGCAAGGAACTGGGGGTGGAGCTGGTATTGCTCTTCAAAATCCGGGGGGAGCGGGGCCGTATGACCTACAACGCCTATCTGCTGGACATCGGCCGGCGCAAGCGGTTCGAGAAAGAAGGCAGCTGGCAGAGGAAGCGGCTTGGCAAGGATCTGGCGGCGGGGATCAGGAACCTCTTAAATGACTACAAGGACAGCCGCTAGCCGGCCTTGCCGCCGGGCCCGGCCTTCGCGAAGAACAGCGAAGAACTCAGTAGGACTTCGGCAGCCCCAGCACGCGCTCGGCGATGTAGCACAGGATCAACTCCGGGCTGATGGGCGCCAGGCGCGGCAGCTTGGCCTCGCGCCAGTAGCGCTCCACGTGGAATTCCCTGGAATAGCCGTAGCCCCCGTGGGTCTGCATGGCCCGGTCCGCCGCCTGAAACCCGGCCTCGGCGGCGAGGTACTTGGCCGCGTTGGCCTCCGCCCCGCAGGGCAGGCCGTTGTCGTAGAGCCAGGCGGCCTTGAAGGTGAGCAGGTTGGCCGCTTCCAGCTGCGCCCAGCTGTCGGCCAGGGGATGCTGCACGGCTTGGTTCTGCCCGATGGGCCGCCCGAACACCACCCGCTCCTTGGCGTAGGCCGTGGCCCGCTTCAGGGCGATGCGGCCTATGCCGACGGACTCCGCGGCCACCAGCACGCGCTCCGGGTTGAGGCCGTCGAGCAAGTAGTGAAAGCCCCGCCCCTCTTCGCCCACCAGGTCCGTGGCGGGCACCATCAAGTCGTCAATGAACAGCTCGTTGGAATCCACCGCGGCGCGGCCAGTCTTGTCTATCTCCCGCACGTCAATGGCCGAGCGGTCCAGGTCGGTGTAGAACAGGGACAACCCGTCGGCGGGCCGGCCGCCTTCCTCAATCGGGGTGGTGCGGACCAGCAGCAGAATCTTGTGGGCCACCTGGGCGGTGGAAATCCAGACCTTGCGGCCCTGCACCCGGTAGTGGTCCCCTTCCCGCGTGGCGCGGGTCTTGAGGTGGGTGGTGTCCAGCCCCACGTCGGGCTCCGTGACCCCGAAGGCGACCTTGGTTTTGCCGGCGATCACGTCGGGCAGCCAGGCCGCCTTTTGCTCCGGGCTGCCGTGCACCACCAGTGGATTGACGCCGAAGATGTTCATGTGAATCGCCGAGGCGCCACTCATGCACGCGCCGGAGGCCGCCACCTCCTGCAGGATCACGGCCGCCTCGGTGACGCCCAGCCCCGAGCCGCCATGCTCGGTGGGGATGGCCACTCCCAGCCAGCCGCCTTCGGCCATGGCCTGATAGAACTCCTCGGGAAACTCGTGCTGCACGTCTTTCTCGCGCCAGTACTCGTCCCCGAAGTGTGAGCACAGGCGCTGCACTTCGCGGCGAATCGCCTCCTGTTCCTCCGTCCAGCCGAATTCCATCGCCGTCAACCCCC
>CBDUSX010000606.1:0-1519 GCA_965369935.1 uncultured bacterium | reverse complement strand
GCCGAGCAGGAGATCGAGGTGGATCAAGTCCTGGTGGCCGTGGGCAGGAAGCTCAACGTGGAAGGGCTGGGCCTGGAGGAGGCGGGGGTGACCTTCGACCGCGGCGGAATCAAGGTGGATGCCCGCATGCGCACCAGCGCGCGCGCCATCTATGCCTGCGGGGACGTGGTGGGAACATCCCTGTTCACCCACACCGCCGGGCAACAGGCGCGGGTGATTGTCCAGAACGCCCTGTTGCCCATCAAAACCCGGATGGACTACCGCGTGCTGCCCTGGTGCATCTTCACCGAGCCGGAACTGGCGGGGGTGGGTCTGAGCGAGGCCGAAGCGCGGCGGCGCAACGTCCCCCACCGCGTCATCAAGGTGCCGATGGCCGGGCTTGACCGCGCGGTGTGTGAAGGAGATCAGGCCGGCTTGCTCAAGGTTTTGACCCCTCCCGGCAAGGATGCTATTTTGGGAGCGACCCTGGCAGGCGCCCATGCGGGCGAAATGATCCACGAGATCGCCCTTGCGATGCAGGCGCGGCTGGGTCTTTCGCGCATCGGCGGAATGGTGCATGCCTATCCCACCCGCGCGGAAATTATCCGCAGGGCCGCGGACGAAGCCCGCAAGGCCTCATTCACCCCCACGCTGCAGCGAGTGCTGCGGGGCTACCTGCGCTGGCGGCGCGGGTAAGCCGGACCCGGGCACACCAACTCACGGATACACCGACACACGGACACGGTTTCATGAGCACGGATTCTCAGAGCAAATTATCCAGCAAAGCCGCCGGCGGGGAGGACGAACAGCCCATGGTGCTCTTGCACCGGGAGGAGGGCGTCGGCGTGATGACCCTCAACCGCCCCGGCAAGCGCAACATCTTCTCCACCGAAATGCTGGCCGCCATGCGCGCCGCCTTCGAGGAACTGGCCAGGGACAAGGCCGTGCGCGCCATCGTCATCGCAGCCAAGGGCCCGGTGTATTCCGCGGGCCACAACATGAAGGAGTTCGTCGGTGCCGACTACGACTCGGCGCGGGCGGTGTTCGACTACTCCTCGGACTTCATGCTGAGCCTGCAACGCACGCCCAAGCCGGTGATCGCCCAGGTGGAGGGGCTGGCCTCGGCGGCGGGCTGCCAGCTGGCCGCCAGTTGCGACCTGGTGGTGGCGGCCACCAGCGCGTCGTTCCAGACGCCGGGGGTGAAGATCGGGCTGTTCTGCTCCACCCCCATGATTCCCCTCTCACGGGCCGTGCCCCCCAAGAAGGCCATGGAAATGCTGCTCACCGGCGAGCCCATCGGCGCGGAGGAGGCCCTGCGGGCAGGGCTGGTGAACCGCGTCGTGCCGCCGGAAGACCTGGAGGCGGAAACCATGGCCCTGGCCCGGCAGATCATCCAGTACAGCGGCGCCACCATCGCACTGGGCAAACAGGCGTTCTACGAGCAACTGCCCCTGGAACCGGAGGAGGCCTACGCGGTGGGCAAGGAAGCCATCACCCGCAACGCCATGGACCCCGACGGCCAGGAGGGCATGAGCGCCTT
>CBDUSX010000605.1:0-1520 GCA_965369935.1 uncultured bacterium | reverse complement strand
GCACCGCCGAAAAGCAGACAAAAAGCGGACAAAAAAACTTGTAAATAATTGAAATTGTTAATGGATTGGGTTCGTTTGAAAAAAAACCTTTCTAAGCGCCGGATGGGGCCACATCCCGCCACGCATGAATGGCGACGCTCCGCCTTCAGGGTATCACCGCACCCCCATAGCGGCGAGAGTCAGCAACGGCAAATTTGGATCAACAGCAGCCACGGAAAGGGCGGCCCGGCCCTGCCCAGCCATGGGGGTGGAGCTGCAAAAATTACAGAAACAAGGCTTGACCTCTGCTCCGGTTGCACATAGATAATGTCCACACCGATCAATCAGCAGCAAAAGGGGGAGCGATGGCCAGCAAGCTCTACGTAGGAAATCTGCCTTTTTCCGCGGATGAGGACGCGGTAAGGGAATTGTTCGCACAACAGGGAACGGTGGAATCGGTCAAGATCGTCACCGATTCTTATTATGGGCGCTCCAAGGGCTTCGGCTTCGTGGAAATGAGCAGCGACGAAGAGGCCGACAAGGCCATCGAGGCCCTGAACGGCACGGAGATGGACGGGCGCACCCTGCGCGTGGACAAGGCCCGGCCCCGCGAACCCCGCCGCGACTGACACCCGGCGGCCCCCGCCGTTTCCAAGGGCGCCGCCGGCCACCGCCACGGCGGCATACGGTCACAGCGGCATGTGGAATCGAGGGCGGCCCCTTCCGCCCGCTCCTGAAGGCCGGATCATGAAACCGATTCAGATCGGCAGCGTGCAGGTGCTGCGCGTGGAGGAAATGATCTGGACGATCAGCCCCCGCTACCTTTTTCCCCAACTCGACTACGAAGACCTGGAGCCGCACCGCGAGTGGCTGGTGCCGCATTTCTGCGAGGAAGACCTCAAGATGCGCCTGAGCATCCACAGCTTCGTGCTGCGCACGCCGCATCATACGGTGCTGGTGGATACCTGCATCGGCAACGGCCGCAAGCGCGCCGTGCCCCTGTGGAATGACATGAAGAGCGATTACCTGAAAAACCTCGCCGCGGCGGGGGTGAAGCCGGAAGAGGTGGACTACGTTTTCTGCACCCACCTGCACGTGGACCACGTGGGCTGGAACACCCGCCTGTCCGGCGGACGCTGGGTGCCCACCTTTCCCAACGCCCGCTACCTGTTCGCCCGCAAGGAGTGGGAACACTGGAAGGACAGCAAGGAGGAAAACCAGGTTCAGGTGATCGCCGACAGCCTGCTGCCCATCATGGAGGCCGGGCTTTCCGAACTGGTGGAGGACGACTTCGGGATCGGCGACGAGATCGCCCTGGAGCCCACGCCGGGGCACACGCCGGGCCACTGCTCCGTGCATCTGGCCTCCGGGGGCGCCGAGGCGGTGATCACCGGCGACATGCTGCACCACCCTGCCCAGATCGCCGAGCCCCACTGGTTCCCCCGGGTG
The DNA here is from genome assembly GCA_965369935.1 of uncultured bacterium. GTDB lineage: Bacteria > SAR324 > SAR324 > SAR324 > JACQKK01 > JAPUIH01. The sequence goes on along the minus strand of CBDUSX010000605.1, from coordinate 92 downwards.
GACTGGAACCCGGAGCTGGGCATCGCAACGCGGCGCGCGTTCATCGAAAAATACGCGGACAGCCCCACGCTGATCCTGGGCACCCACTTCGC
>CBDUSX010000604.1:0-1522 GCA_965369935.1 uncultured bacterium | reverse complement strand
AGCGCGCCGGCATGTCCAGCACCATTTGGGTCTGGGTCACCAGGGCCACCAGCTTGCCGGATTCCAGGGTGAGGCGCGTCTGCCACACCATGGTGGATCTGCCCCGGTGCAGGGGCGTGCACTCGGCGAACACCTTGGCCCCCGCCGTGCCGTAGGCGAAGAAGTTGGTCTTGGATTCGATGGTGGTGGTGCCCTTGCCCTCGGGCAGGTTGAGCCAGGTGGCCACGCCGCCCAGGGTGTCGGCCAGGGCCATCACCGCTCCGCCGTGCATGATCCCCGGCAGGGTGCACAACTCGTCGCGCACGGTCAACTCCGCGCGCACCAGCTCCCGGGTGGCCTCCAGGAACCGTATCCCCAACAGCTCGGGAAACAGCCCCTCCATCCGCCCCTGCAAATCCTGCAATGTCTTCCCGGATTCGGCACCCATGCAAGATCTCCTTTCCGGCGTCCCTTGCGCCCGTGGTGTCTCCCCTGCCCCTGCTCAGACGTCCAGCCGGGCTTTTACCCTGGCCAGTTCTTCCACCACTTCGCCGTAGCAGGATTGCATGCGCTCCGTCAGCGCCCCGGCATCGGCCAGGTCTTCCTTCTGCCCCCTTTCCTCCAGAGCCAGGCAGGCCTCCGCCAATTGCCGCGCCCCGATGTTCAGGCTGGAGCCCTTGAGCTTGTGCGCGGCGGCCTCGAGCGCCTCGCTTTTCCCTTCGGCCGCGTGCCGCCCGATCTGCTCCACCAGCCCCGCCGCCTGCTTCAGATACAGGTCAATATAGTCCGCGATGAGGCTCTGGTCCTGGCCGGAGCTGAGCTCGAGCAACTGGCCGATGGTGTTGGGATCCAGTACCTTGCTGTTTGCCGAATCTTCGCTCATGGCCCCTTCCGCCGCGAATTCTGGCTGCGCCTTTGGGGGTGATTTGCCCCGTGCGGAATATAGCATGAATCGCCCTCCAGGCCAGAGGTGAACAGGGACGGAAATAGCCTTGCGCGGATTTCTGCTTGGCACCTAAATTGCTTCCATGTAATGTGTCCCTGACCCGCCTCGGGTAAGGCGAAAGGGAATTCGCCCGTATGAGGATAAGGCAGGGAAATGAATAGAAGCACGATTGCTTTCAATGCGATTGCTTTCAATTCAGAGCCGAAGAGAGGCATATGGACGAGATGGACGACACCGTCAAGGGTGCCCTCGACACCATTCTGTGGTTCGAGGATTCTCTCACCGAAGTCGAAGCCAGGACCGGGGAGCTGTTTCATATGCTGGAACGGCACGACATTGACCCCGAGCCCCTCTACGAAATCTTCAAGGTCTACAGCCAAATCCGATTTCACATGGCCGAGGCCCACGACTACCAGGCCTTGCTGAACAACCGGCAGAGCAAGAAGTACGCGCGCCGGGGAGCCGTGGACCCGGAGCGCGAAGCGTTGCTCAAACCGCTCCTGGAGCCGAAGCTGCCCGAGTCCCGGCCGCCGCTGCGCAAACGGCTGGCCGACCTGTTCAAAGGGCCTCTGCTTCCGGTGCGCAAGCTGCCCACGC
>CBDUSX010000603.1:0-1525 GCA_965369935.1 uncultured bacterium | reverse complement strand
AGGTAGGCCACCGGATTTCCGCCCACCGCGCTGCCCACGGCCCGCAAGGCATTGGGCCGGCCGATCATGCGCGCCACGTCCTGATAGGACACCAGCGCCCCGGGCGGAATTTTGAGCAGGGCCCGCCAGACGTTGACCTGGAAGTTGGTGCCCTGCACGTACAGCGGCAGGGGCAGCGGCAGGGGCGTCCCGGCATGCTCCCGGCCACGGGCGAAGATGCGCCCGGCGGTGGGGGCGGTGGCCGGCGCGTCTTCGATCAATCGGGCCAGGGGCCAGCGGGCGCGTAACTCCTCGAGGGCCACGGCGCGGCCGGAGGCGTGGGTGAAGGCGAGGCCGCACAGGCCCCGCTCCGTCAGGGCCAACAGGCATTCCCCGAAGGGGCTGGCATGCCATCCATAGCGGATGCTCATCCCTTCTCCCCCCCGCTTGATTTCCCCCGGTGTCGCGGCCTCCACGGTCACGAACAGGTCGTGCAGACGTCCGGGGCCCGACAGCCCTGCTTCCAGCGCCGCGTCCAGCACACTCCGGGAGTCGGCCAGCAGAGTCCTGGCGTGGTTGAGGGTCAGCACCTGCATGAAGCGCTTGGGGCTGATGCCGGCCCAGCGGCTGAACATGCGCTGGAAATGGTACTTGCTGAGATGGACCCGCCCGGCCATTTCTTCCAGGCTGGGCTGACTGCGGTAGTTTTCTTCCAGGAACAGGATCGCCTGCTCCACGCGGTCATAGTCGTCGTTGATGATGCTGCCTGCCACCTGCATGTGCGCCTTCATGCAATATCTCCCTGGCTGAAGTATAGGATTTCCCGGCCCGTTTCACCAGAGCATGCCCGCTTCCCGCGCCCGCGCCCACCCGGTTCTTGCGCAGTTGCCTATTGGGTAATTGCGCGGCCTTAAAATTCCGGGGGAATTATTGTAATGTCATGTTTCTTAAACCGGTTAAGTCATCGCGGGGAAAGGCGGGGAATGCTCGGCAGGAGCGGCAGGGTGGAGTTGCCGTTGGAAATCGTGGAGGCCGTCTCGCCCGCGCATGTGGGTCTGGTGCGCGGGTTGTTTCAGGACTATGCCGCCGCCCTGGATGTTGATCTGGACTTTCAGGACTTCGACGGGGAAGTTGCGCGCCTGCCTGGCCCCTATGCCCCGCCGGAAGGGCGGCTGCTGTATGCCGCGTCGGGAGGGGAGTCAGCCGGTTGCGTGGGGCTGAAGAAGCTGGCGGGGGACTGCTGCGAAATGAAGCGCCTCTACGTATGCCCGACCTTCCGCGGCCGGGGCGTGGGCGGGCGCCTTGCGGCCGCGGTGATCGAGGAGGCGCGAAGCATCGGCTATGCCCGCATGCGGCTGGATTCCCTGCCCGGCATGGAAGCGGCGCAGGCCTTGTACCGCCAGCTGGGATTCGCCGTCATCGAGCCTTACTACGACAATCCGGTGCCCGGCACCCTGTTCATGGAGCTTGCGCTGCGGGCTCCGGCAAGCTGATCCGGGCCGCATGCGTTTATTCCCGTTGGCAATGCCGGCGCTGTGGCGTCCGC
>CBDUSX010000602.1:0-1529 GCA_965369935.1 uncultured bacterium | reverse complement strand
CCTTTCTGGGTCTTTGCTCCGGCGCCCGCCGCCGGGGGGGGGAGTTTTTTTTTTACATTTGTTTTTTTTATAAAAAAAGGGTGGGGGCCGCCCCCCCCACGCCCCCACCAGGGGCCGACGGCCCCTGGACCCCGTCAAATTGCTGGAGTTGGCCCTTGGGCCAACTCCAGCCTGTTAGGGGGGTTCGGGGGGGGGCTGCAACGCTGCGAGTCTCGCGTTGCTTCCCCCGAATACTGTTTGTGAAATATTCAGACTAGAACAGGCTGGGCCCGCCGGAGCGCTCCGGGGCGGTGTGGTCCGCCAGGGGGTAGGCCACCACGTCTTCCACCGTGCGGGCGCTTTCCTCCTCGTCCCATTCCGAAGCCACGTCCCCGCCCGCCCGCCAGTTGAGCAGCAACAGCCCCACCAGCGGCCCGGGCGCCAGCAGCCAAGCCACCTGCGGCCCCAGGACTTCCCAGAGGCGGACGCTCCACTCGATGGATATGATGGTGATGGCGAAGCCGATGCTGTTCTGCACCGTCAGGGCCGTGCCCACGTAACGCCGCGGGCAGGCCTGGGCCGACATGGCGGAAAACTGGGCGGAGTCGGACACCACGAAGATTCCCCACACCAGCAGCCCCGCCAGGAACAGCGCCCCATGCACCTGCAGCAACAATGGCGCCAGCAGGCACATACCCCCGGAGACCGCCAGGGACACCGAGGCCACCATGCGGCTGCCCAGCCGGCCGCTGAGCAGGCCTCCGCCGATGCAGCCCACCGCCCCGATGCCGATCACCGAGAAGGCGCCCAGGCTGACCCAGCGGGGATCGTCCAGCCCCAGCGCGCGCAGCCCCGCCGCCGCCAGCAGGGGGCTCAGCACCCAGAAAGCGTACAACTCCCACATGTGGCCGAAATAGCCCAGGGCCGCCCGGCGGTAGCCCGGAAAGCGGAAGACCCGGTAGAGCATGCGCAGGTCCAGCTTCTGCGCCGCGCCCAGGTAGGGCCCGTCACCCACCCAGGCCACGACCAGCCCGGACAGCACGGCCAGCAGGGAGGAGAACATGATCACCGTCTGCCAGGGCAAATCCGCCCCCGCCGCCGCCAGCATGAACGGCGTGGCGGTGCCCAGGGTGAGGGCGCCGATCAGCCAGCCCAGGGCGTTGCCGATGCCTCCCGGCGACCAGCCCACCACCACCTTCATTCCCACCGGATAGACCCCGGCCAGGGCCAGCCCGGTCAGGAAGCGGAAGATCAACGCCTCGCCCAGGCCCGTGGAAAAATAGGCGAACGACACGTTCAGCGCCGCGCCCAGCACCGCGGAAGTGAGGAACACCTTGCTGGCCGGAAAGATGTCCGAAAGATTGGTCAGGGCGAAGATCAACGTGCCCAGGATGAACCCCACCTGCACCGCGGAGACCAGCAGGCCCCCGTCGGCCCGGCTCAGGCCCCAGTCCGCGATCAGGGAGGGCAGGGCGGCGCTGCTGCTGAACCACAAGGACGTGCCGAACAACTGCGCCAGCACCAGAAAGGGCAGCACCCAGCGCGAGGGG
>CBDUSX010000601.1:0-1532 GCA_965369935.1 uncultured bacterium | reverse complement strand
TCCTCCGCCATGTGCATCAGTTCGCCCATGGTCTCCCCTTCCGTGATGCAGCCGGGCAGATCTGGAAACGTAGCAATGTAGCCGCCCGTCTTTTCCTTTTCGACCAGCATTGCGTATTCCATCACCTTCCCTTCCTTTACCTGAGGCCGGCGCGTTTTAGCGCTTCGGCCAGTACGCCCGGTGATAAGTCTCTTGGATGCCATGGAATAACTATCAGTCCTGGTTTCTCGGGATGCCTGTAGGCTCTATGGCTACCTTTACCATGCCCCGGCATGTGCTGCCACCCTGATTCCCGAAGCAGCTTTTCCAGTTCCCGCGGTTTCAATCCAGCCCCTGTAATTGATTGCTCTAATTGCGGCGATACGAGTCGCTCTATCAGACAGAGCCTGGGCCAAGCGGGCGCGTCAGATCACCTTGTCCGCTTTGAGGCCGGCGATCTCTTCCGCGTTGAGGCCCAGCGCTTCCAGGATGGACTCGCTGTGCTGCCCGGGGTCCGGGGCGGCGGAGCGCATGCGGGTGGGCGTGCGGGACAGCGAGACGGCCTGGCCGATCACGGAAATCTCCCCCAGCTCGGGATGGGAGACCTGCCGGGCGATCCCCAGGTGCTGCACGTGCTCGTCGGAGAACACCTCGTCAATGGCGAAGATGGGGCCGCAGGGCACCCCGGCCTCGTTGAGGATTTCGATCCACTCCGCGCTCGTCTTGTCCGCCAGGTAGGGCGCCAGCCCGGCGGTGAGGGCGTCGCGGTTTTTGGAACGCTTCCCACCGGAAGCATAGCGCGCGTCTTCCAGCAGCTGCTCCGCGCCGATGGCCCGGCACAGGCGCTCCCAGATTTCCTGGCCCGCCGCGGCGATGTTGATGTGGCCGTCGGCCACCTTGAACACGCCGGTGGGAATGCTGGTGGGGTGGTTGTTGCCCGCCTGGGGCGGCAGATCCTTGCCGATCAGCCAGCGCGCGCCCTGGAAATCCAGCATGGCGATCATCGCCTCCAGCAGGGAGGACTGCACCCACTGCCCCTCGCCGGAAACCTCGCGCTCCAGCAGCGCCACCAGGATGCCCTGGGCGCAGAAATGGCCCGCGGCGAGGTCGGCCACGGGAATGCCCGCGCGCACGGGGCCCTGCCCCGGCAGGCCGGTGATGGACATCAGGCCGCCCATGCCCTGGGCAATCTGGTCGAAACCGGGACGGTCCCGGTAGGGGCCGTCCTGGCCAAAGCCGGAGATGCTGCCCAGCACGATGCGCGGGTTGACCGCGCGCAGGGACTCATAGTCAATGCCCAGCCGGAACTTCACGTCCGGGCGGAAATTCTCCACCACCACGTCGGCCTCTTTTACCAGCCGCATGAAGACGTCCTTGCCCGCCTGCTGCTTCAGGTCCAGGGTCAGGCTGCGCTTGTTGCGGTGCAGGTTCTGAAAGTCCGGCCCGTGGCGCGGCCCGCCCATCTGCTCCTTGCCCGTGGGCGGCGCCTCGACCTTGATCACGTCCGCGCCCCAGTCCGCCAGCAGGCGCACACAGGTGGGCCCGGCCCGCAC
>CBDUSX010000600.1:0-1532 GCA_965369935.1 uncultured bacterium | reverse complement strand
CGGGCCGCCGGGGCGGTTGTCAACCCGCTCGCAAAACGGATACAAAGGTGGATGGCTTGCGCATGGCGGGAGATTAGGGGATGCCATCGAACTGCGTTGCCCCAACCCGAGAACCCCATGCGCCGCCCATCCCTTCCGTCCCCGTCCCTTCCACACCCATTCCTTCCACACTCCGCCGCGCCTCCCCGCGGCCGCCTGCTTCCGGCCGGCGAGGCGGAGCCCCCGCGACCTGCCGCCCCGGCAGGCATGGACGCGCCGCGGGGAGGTGGGCGCTGATGCGGCCGGGCATCACCATCAGGGACCCCGCGTGGTTCTTCCTGCCGCTGATCTTCACGGCGGAACTGATGATGATCTCCCACTCCATCATCCACGCCTTCCTGGCGCGGACGGAGTCGCCCACCACGGTGCTGGCGGCGTTCAGCATTGCGTTCATCCTGCACGGCATCACGGGCAGCCCGGTATGGGTGGGGCCGCAGGTTTCCATCTCCTACATTTCGGACAAGCGTTCCCTGCGGCGCCTGTTCTGGTTTCACATCCAGGCCGCGCTGGGGCCCACGGCGGTGATGTTGTCCGTGGCCTGGACGCCCGCCGGCGACTGGCTCTATGGGGATCTGATGGGCGCCGGGCCGGAAGTCGTGGCCCAGGCCAGGGAGGCCACGGCCTTTTTTACCCTCGTCTTTTTCGTGGTGCCCTTCCGCAACATTTCCCAGGCCCTGATCATGATCAACCGCCGCACGGCCCTGATCACCCTGGGCACCATGGTGCGGCTGGGCTCCCTGGGCGGGTTTCTCTACGTGCTGCCCTTCTGGTTCCAGGGGGCCAGCGTCGGGGCCGTGGCCCTGTTCGGCTGCATTTCGGTGGAATGCGCATTCGCCGCGCTGATAGCCCGGCCTTTCCAGCGGGCCCTGCCCGACGAGAAGGGGGAGGCCGCGACATACGGGGAGTTGTGGCGCTTTTCCTGGCCGCTCATGCTGAATCAGGCCGCGGAGGGCGCGGTGTTCTTCCTGATCAATATATTTCTGGGGCAACTGGTGCGGCCCGACCTGGCCCTGGCGGCCTTTGGGGTGATGCGCGGCATTCAGATGGTGTTGCTGAGCTCCCTGCGCAACCTGGCCCAGACGGCGCAAACCCTGATCCGCACGCGGGAAGACATGCGGGTGATGATGCGCTTTTCCTTCTGGGTGGTGCTGGTGCTGTCCGCGTTGGTGCTGGTGCTGTTCGTCACCCCCGCCCGCTGGTGGCTGCTCTACACGGTGATGGGGCTGGAGCGGGAACTGGCCGAATACATCGCCATGCCCCTGGTGCTGTCCTTCGTGGTGGCGGTGTTCTGGGGTTACTCCGCGCTGTTCAGGGGGCTCATCACGGCCTTGAGGCGCACGGGCAGTCTGGCCGTGACGGCCGCGGTGCGCATCGCGTTGGTGGTGGCGGTGGGCAGCATCACCCTGGTGCAGCCGGAGGTCAACGGCGCGCTGGTGGGTGTGTTGGCCTTCGCGGGAGCCTTCGCCGCGGAGTGCGCGGTGCTGGCGCGGCAT
>CBDUSX010000599.1:0-1549 GCA_965369935.1 uncultured bacterium | reverse complement strand
TCTTGAAAATTAGGGGGCGGATTGCTTCCTGCCCGCTCCGTGACCACTCTTTGCTCTTTAGGTACGGCCAAGCCCCATGTTCGAGGACACCGTCAGGGAGACCGAGTACCTGAGATGGGACGCCGATCCGGAATTTTTCCAGCCGGACTACCGGCGCGCCCTGAACTGCGTGTTCCCCACCATCTTCGAGTTGCTGGGCAGGCCCGTGCCCGGCCTGCCTACCCTGACGCAGGTTTTGCCGCCGGGTTCGCGGAAATCCGCCCGCAAGGTGTTTCTGCTCTGCGTGGACGCTCTCGGGTTCAAGGAGCTGGCCCTGTCCTCCCGCTTCGCCGGCCTGTACCGGGATTACGGCACGTGGATCACCTCGGTCTTTCCTTCCATCACCAGCTGCGCCCTGACTTCGCTCTATCAGGGGCTGCCCCCTTCCCGCCACGGCCTGCTGGGCCATCTGGTGTGGAAGGACTCCCCGGGGGCGGTGGTGGACATGCTGCGCATGCAGGTGGTGGGGGCGGACGCCTCCCTGGCGGATAGCGGCTTTGACCTGCAGCAATGGAAGCTCGAGCCGGGGCTGCTGGAATCTCCTCCCGCGCGGCAGGTGCCGGGGCTGCACCTGATGCCCGCGTCCATCGTCAACAGCGGCCTTTCCACCTACACCTACGGAGAGGCGGAGCGTGTGCCCTACGTGGAACTGCTGGAAGGGCTCACCAAGGCCGGGCGCATGCTTGCAGACCTCGAGGAAGGCTGGGTGGGCCTGTATACGCCCCTGGTGGACACGGTGGGCCATCTGCTGGGCGGGGACACGCCCCAGATGCAACTGGCCGTGCGGCAGATCGAGGACGCGGTGCATTGGATGGTCGGCGCCCTGCCCAGGGAAACCGCCGAGGAGACCCTGCTGATGGTGGTGGCCGATCACGGCCAGTCCACCACCCGCACCCGGCTGCCCCTGCACGGAGAGCCCCTGGAATGGCTGGAGAACCATGCCCGCGCCATCGGGTTCTCGGGGCGGGTCATGCACGTCTATCTGGACGGGCGGCCGAAGCAGCCCGTGACCAAATGGCTGCGGGATTTCCTGGGATCGGCCGGACGCGTGTTCGCCTTCGAGGAGGTGCGCGAACTGACCGGCCCCGGCGGGGAAGACCGCTGGATCCGCCAAACCCTCGGCGATCTGGTGGTGGTGCTGCGCGAGGGCTGCAACTGGGAAAAGCGCGAGCCCGACCCCTCCCCCTACGCCTCCCGGCTGATGTCCCAGCACGGCGCCATGAGCTGGGACGAGATGTTCGTGCCCCTGCTCTGCGCGCCCTGCTCCGCCCTGCTGATGGATTAGGGTCTGTTAAAAAAACAGATTGCGGGGGAAGCAACGCGAGACTCGTAGCGTTGCGTCCCCTGCTGGGGGGATTGGGGGGGCAACGCCCCCCAAAGGCAGTAAGAGCGTTTCGATTTTCGGTTTTCAAACACCGCCTGGGGCGCCCGCACTCCCTGCGGGGAATCCTTATGCGCCCGGGGCGCGGCATGTGGTATCTTTTCCTGTTTGAGACGCCGCTGTTTGAGA
>CBDUSX010000598.1:0-1550 GCA_965369935.1 uncultured bacterium | reverse complement strand
CGCCGCGCATCAGAAGGGAACGAAGTAGGACAGGAACACGGTCTCGCCGGTGATGCGGACGAACTTGCCGCCCTGCTCCCGGATGGAGCGGATTTGCAGCGAGACCGGCGGGGCGAAGGCGATGTCCAGCATCAGGCCGGCCATGGCCAGGGTTTCGGAAAGTTCCGTCCGGGAGCCGTCCGCGTGGGTGAGGGAGATTACCCGCTGCTGCACCCCCACGCCATAGCCCAGATAAAGGGGCCGCCAGGGCCGCAGACCGTGGAAAAACCACAGCTGGTCCGCTTCTATGCCCAGCCGCACGACGGGCTGGCCCCCGAAACTCACCGCGGTGGTCACCTCGCGCCGGTACACCTGGCGCAGGTAGCCCAACCGGAATGATCCCAGCACCCAGTCCAGGGCCACGCTGGCCCCGTCGGAGAAGGGATTGCCCTCTCCGAACTCGATGCCCAGGGCTTTGCTTTCCAGGGTGAAGTAATGAAAGCCGGCGCCGAACTGGAATCCCCAGGTCAGATCAAGCTCCTCCTCGGGTTCCTCCCGGCCCGGGGGCGCCGGGGATTCCGTCCCTCCCGCGGCCGCGGAGCCGGGGGTCTCCGTCTCCTGCGCGGCCTGTCCGAATGCGGGCAGCGGCCCCAGCATCAGCAAGAGCGCCAGCAGCGCCCAGATCAGCTTTCGGGCCGGGCACGGCGGCCAGCGCAAGCTTCCCGGACGTCCTGCGCCCCGGATGATGAGAGGCGTGCCGGTCATGGGCTATCCCCCGCGGGAGTGCTGGATTTCCGGGCAGGCCTGCCGCCCAGATTGAAGCTGAAGACCAGGGTGCGGTCCTGGAACGGCGTGGCAACGCCGTTCTCCGTTGTCAGGAAGAGCTGCTCCCGGTAGGTCACCCGCACCGTACAGCAGCCCGGATGGTAGTCCAGGAACAGCTCCGCGGTCTCCAGGCGCCGATCCCTGGGGGCCGGCTCGTCCCGCAGGTTGACCACCCCCCGGTAACCATAGGTCACCTGTTCGGTGGCCCGGATTTCCCCACTGAAATCCAGCCGGGAGCCCTCCGGGTGCAGCTTGTTGTCGGGCGAGCGGAAGCTGAAATCGTTCTGGTCCAGGGCGACGGCCATCTTGCCCCGCGGAGAAACCTTTCCGGATAGAGAAATCACCGTGGTGGTGAACTTGTTGCGCTGGTGGTGGAAGCGCAGTTCGGAGGCCAGCGTAAGGCCCGTTCCGGACAGGCTGCCCCGTATAATCGCCGGCATCAGCGGCTCGCCGGGCTCCGATTCCAACTCGGTCGAATCGGGGGTGGGCCCGCGCGGAGCGGCGTTTTTGTCGGCGAAGAGCAGGTTGTAGCGCTGGATAAAGTCCAGGCTGGCCGCCGGCCTGGCCCTGCCCTGCCCGCCCCGCCGCGTGAGCCAGGAATTGTCGAGGCGGAAGGTCAGCAGCCGCTGCACAAAATACGGGCGCAGCACGCCGGCCTTGAACTCGTCCTCGGTCAGGGGTGGTTGATCTGGGTCGAAGGTGCCGGCCAGGGGCTGCTCGACGTTTTCCACCTCGAAAAAAATCAG
>CBDUSX010000597.1:0-1558 GCA_965369935.1 uncultured bacterium | reverse complement strand
CGCCAAGTCCGAGTCTTCCGGCAGTTCCGCCGCCAAGTCCGAGTCTTCCGGCAGCTCCGCCGGCAAGGAATCCCCCAAGTCCGCGGGCAGTTCCCCGGCGTCCACCTGAGACCTCAGATTATCCGGCGGCGCCCTTCTGCGTGGCCTCGATCAGGGCCACGGCCTGGGCGGCGATTCCTTCCTCTTTGCCCGTGAAGCCCAGCCCGTCGGTGGTCTTGGCTTTCACCGACACCTGCTCCAGCGGTATGCTGAGCAGCCCGGCCAGGTTTTCGCGCATGGCGGGCAGGTGGGAGGCCAGGCGGGGGCTCTGGGCGATCAGGGTGGCGTCCACGTTCACCGCCCGCCAGCCCGCGCCGCCCAGCAACTCCACGATCCGGCGCAGCAGTCCGCCGCTGTCCGCCCCGGCGAAAGCGGGATCGTCCGGCGGGAAGTGCGTCCCCAGATCGCCCAGGGCTGCCGCGCCCAGCAGGGCATCGCCCACGGCGTGCAGGAGCGCGTCCGCATCGGAATGGCCCTCCAGCCCCAGGGGGTGGGGGATCGTCACGCCGCCCAGCACGAGCGGCCTGCCGGGGACGAGGCGGTGGACGTCGTATCCGGTTCCGATGCGGATCATGGGTGCGGTTGTCATGGGCCTGGCTGAATGGCGGGGGCGCGTAGGCGCCGCGGTGCGGCCACCTCACTTCGGAGTGGCAAAAGGCCGGACGATGTTGCATCCTACTTATACGACAACAATTGCGTTCCGGCAAAGACCCGCCCATGACCCGCAAAGGCGGGACGGGCCGATGAAATCCCAGGAGCGGCGGTAAACCCACTGGCGGAGATGGCATGGCAGTCAAACTACCGAAAAGGGTGATCGAGCAACTGGACGCCCTGATCGACAAGCTTTCCAAGGGCACCCCGGAGGTGCGGCAGGAGACCATGACCCGTCTCATCAGCTTTGAGGAGGCGGGTACCATTCCGCTGGAGTCGCTGCTGGAAATGGCCGACAGCGAGGACGCCAACCTGGCCGTGTATGCCATCACCGCGCTGGGGCGCAGCAAGTCCACCCGGGCGGTCAACAAGCTTGTCAAGCTGCTGGAGAAAAACCGGGAAGGAAACGTGGTGCTGGTGGAGATGATCGTTGACGCCCTGGGCGCCACCGGGCAAAAGGCCGCCGCCAAGCCCCTGCTGGGGCTGATCGGCGTGCGGGTGGGCGCGAAGGGCAAGCTGCTGGGCTGGCTGGGGCGCAACAAGGACAACGGCGAAGGCGATTCCGCGCAGGCCAGGACGCAGGAATACCTGATGCTGCCCGTGGTGCGCGCCCTGGAAAACCTGATGGAGCCCGGCGCCGCGAACGCCCTGGGCGCCTTCCTGGATCACGCCGATCCCCTGGTGCGCTGGCACAGCATCCAGGCACTGCTGAAGTGCCGGGTGACCGACTTCAACGACAAGCTGCGTGAGATTTCCAAAGCGGATGGCCACGACCTGGTGCGCGAAGCGGCGTCCATTGCCCTGGTCGAGCTTGCCCCCCTGCCGCAATCCCTGAACAATTAGCGTTGCCCCCCTGCCCCCCAAGGGC
>CBDUSX010000596.1:0-1564 GCA_965369935.1 uncultured bacterium | reverse complement strand
GCCCCATATCCAGGGATGGATGGACCGTGGGCAGATCACTCCTCTCACAACTTCGTGTTGCGCTCCTGCTCATGTGCGGGCTGGGCTGCTTCTGCGCGGCCGCTCTGGCCTCCGGCGCGGAGGGCACGCCCAGGGCCTTCTGGCTGCAGGGGCGGATCGTGGCGGCGGTGCGGCCGGCCCCCAACGAGGGATACATCCAACTGGCCCGGCGGGTGATGGTCAACCCACGGCGCTACCCGGAGATCGTGGCCTTCAACGGCAACCGTCCGGTGCAGCACGGGCGCCCGGTGCGCATCCCCCTGGTCGAGCTCAAGCCTGAGCTGCGCGGCAACGTCCTGCGCGTGCTCTACCCGGAGGACGAGCTGACGGAAAAGGGCTGGGCCCATCACGTCACGCACCCCCTGGAAACACTGATCCAGCTCACCGAAGCCTACACCGGCTCCAAGCGCCGCTTCCGCGAGCTGGCCCGCTTTAACGGGCTGAAGAACCCCAACGCCCTGCGGGCGGGCACGGTGATCACCATCCCCCTGAAGTGGATTCCCGATGCGCTGGGCTTTCAGCCCACGGCGGTCAAGCGCCCTCTGGGCCTGATCAAGGACGGGGCAAGCGGGCGCACCTTCGCCACCTACACCCTCAAGAAGGACGAGACGCTGTACTCGGCCATCCTGCGCTTCACGGACCGCGAGCGGGCCGCGGAGGTGCGGCGCATGGCCAGGATCATGATGCGCATGAACGGCATCAAGCGGGAAAATGCCGTGCCCGCCGGGCGCCCCCTGCGCATGCCCGTGGAGTGGATCAGCCGGGACTACCTGGTGCAAAAGCGCGCGCCGCGCTTCAAGGCGCCGCCCTTGCGCGCCCTGCGCCGCCCCTCGCGCTTCGGGCCGCTGCACGTGATCATAGACCCCGGCCACGGCGGGGTGGACCCGGGCGCGGTGTATGGCAGCCGCCGCAAGGGCGACCGCATCTATGAGCACGAGGTGGTCTACGACATCGCCCTGCGCCTGAGCGGGCTGCTGAACGCGCAAGGCGTCCGCACCCACCTCACCGTGAAGGACAAGGCCCAGGCCATGCCTGTGCGAAAGATTTCCACCCGGCGCCTGGGCAAGGAGCGGGTGCCGGTCACCCCGCCCTACCAGATCAGTAGCGACAAAGTAGGGGTGAACATGCGGGTGTTCCTGATCGACGCGCTGTACCGTCGCCTCACCGGCAAAGGGCGGGTCTCCCCGGACAACATCATCCTGATCAGCATCCACGGCGACGCCCTGGCGCCCTCCCTGCGCGGCTCCATGGTGTACTTCCCCGACCATCGCCTGCGCGTGCGCGAATTCCGGCCCCGCGGCCGGGTCTACCGCCTGCGGAAGGAAGCCATCCCCGCGGCCATCCGCTTCACGGTCAGGGGCGGCAAGGAAGCCCACTGGGCCAGCAAGCGCTTCGCGGAGGACATCGTGGCCTCCCTCAAGGGCCGCAAGCTGCGCGTGGGAGGACGCCGCCCGGTGCGCTCCTACTACTACCGCAACGGCGAGCGCACCCTGCCCGCCGTGCTGCGCTACAGCCGCGTCCCCAC
>CBDUSX010000595.1:0-1567 GCA_965369935.1 uncultured bacterium | reverse complement strand
GAATTCAGGGAGGCAAGTTCTTCCGGCAGGTCTTCCCGGCCGCCGTCCATCATGGCCCGGAAGGCGCCTGCCAGCGCCCGTGCCCGTGCCGGCAGCAACCCCGCCGCCGTAGCATCCATCACCGCGGGAGCCAGCAGGGATGAGGTCATCAGGGAGGCGGAGGCCAGCACGATGGAACAGCCCCGGGCCAGGTAGCGCATGTCGCGGATGTGCCCGTCCGCGAGAGCCAGCATCAGTTCCAGCTCGTCCCCGCAGAGGGGGTTGCTGGCCGCGGCCCGCGCATCCGGCGTTGGAAGCCGGCCCTGGTTTTGCGGATGGCGGGAATGCTCCAGGATCGCCTCACGGTACAGCGCGGACTTGCTCTCCGTCATCTCCGAACACCTCCTTGACGCGGCCGATGCCTGCCAGCAGGCGCTCCACGTCCTCAACGCCGTTGTAGGGGGCAAAGCTCAGCCGCACGGTGGCCGCCACTCCCAGCCGCTGCATCAGCAACTGGCAGCAGTGGTGCCCCGCCCGTACGGCCACGCCCACCTCGTCCAGCACCTGGGCCACGTCGTGGGGATGCACCGTGCCCACGTTGAAGGAGACCACCCCGCTCCGTTGCGTCCCGGCGGGCGGCCCATAGAGCGTGACGCCGGGGATGGCCTCCAGCCCCCGCAGGGCCAGGGCGGTCAGTTCCGCCTCGTGGGCGGCGACGGCCTCCAGTCCCAGCGCGTCCAGATAGTCCAGGGCCGCCGCCAGACCCACCGCGCCGCAGATGTCCGGGGTGCCGGCCTCGAAGCGCCAGGGAGCCTCGCGCCAGTCGGCAGCCTGCGCGCTGACCTTGCCCACCATGCCGCCCCCGCCGCGGGCGGGCTCCATCCGCTCCAGCAGCTCCCGCCTGCCGTAGAGCACGCCGATGCCCGTGGGGCCCAGCATCTTGTGGCCCGAGCAGGCCAGGAAGTCGCAGTCCAGGGCCGTCACGTCCAGGGGTTGGCGGGGTGCGGCCTGGGCGGCGTCCAGCAGCACCAGCGCCCCGTGCTTATGGGCCAGGCGGGTCAGTGCTTCGACGGGATTGACCGTGCCCAGTACGTTGGAGGTGTGGGTGATGGCCAGCAGGGCCGTTTTGTCCGTGATCAGCCCCTCGGCCTGTTCCAAATCAAGGGTGCCCTCCGGCGTGAGGCCGAGGTAGACCAGTTCCGCGCCGGTCTCCCGCGCGGCCATCTGCCAGGGGATAATGTTGGAGTGATGCTCCATCTCGCTGAGCAGAATCCGGTCCCCCCGGCCCAGGTGATCCTTCGCCCAGGCCCGGGCCACCAGGTTGATGCTGTCGGTGGCGCCGCTTGTGAAGACGATGCTTTCCGGAGATGCCGCGCCCAGGAAGCGCGCCACCCGGTTGCGGGCGCCTTCATAGAGCGCGGTGGCCTCTTCGGACAGGGTGTGCACGCCCCGGTGCACGTTGGCGTTGTGGCGCTCGTAAAATTCCGTGATGGCGGCAATCACCGCCCGCGGTTTCTGGGTGGTGGCCGCGTTGTCGAGATAGGTAAGGGGATGTCCGCCGATTTTCCTTTCCAGGATGGGGAAGTCC
>CBDUSX010000594.1:0-1574 GCA_965369935.1 uncultured bacterium | reverse complement strand
GACCGGGCGCGAGATGCAGATACCTCCCGGCTCGGCCAGGGATTCCAGCCGCGCCGCAATGTTGACCCCGTCCCCATAGATCACGTCATCCTTCACCACCACGTCGCCCAAATTGATGCCGATGCGGAAATCCATGCGGCGGTCTTTGGGGAGGCCGGCGTTTTTCTCCGCAAGCTCCCGCTGGATTTCCACGGCGGAGCTTACCGCGTCCACTACCGAGGCGAACTCGGCCAGGATGGCGTCGCCCTTGGCGTCCACGACCCGGCCATATTGGCTTTCAATATGGGAAAGAAAGACCTTGCGGTAGGCAGTCAGGGTCTCGATGGTGGCTTCTTCATCGTCGCCCATCAGGCGGGAATACCCGGCCACGTCCGCGCTGAGGATGGCGGTCAGCTTGCGTTGGGTGCCCTTCTTCTGCCGGGTGCCCTTGGTCGCCATGGCGGAGCCCCTCCCTTACGCCCATTAAACGAGTGAAGGACTCACAATATCATACTGGCCCGGGGGGACAATACGGGGGAGTGAAGGTCTACGGGGTGGCGTGGCGGGCGAATCCGGCCCGTTGAATCAGTTGATGGGACCCAATGGGCTGGGGTGGCGCCGGCGGGCCATCAGGCGGATTTCAGCGTGAACGAAGCGGGCGGGCTGAGCATCAGGTGAAATACATGCCGCCGTTGAGGCTGATGGACTGCCCGGTCATATAGCCGTTGCCGGCCAGCAGCCGCACCACATCGGCAAACTCCTCCGGTGTGCCGAAGCGCCCCACGGGCACCATCTCCGGCCGCACGTTGGGGTTGCCGCGCACCATGTCCGAATCAATCAGCGCCGGATTGATGGCGTTCACGGTGATGCCCTCCTTGACCAGCAGGGTGGCGTAGGCGTGGGTCAGGCCCAGCATGCCCGCCTTGGAGGCGGAGTAGTGGGGCCCCACCAGACCCCCCAGCTGGGCGGCCAGGGAAGCGACGTTGATGATGCGCCCCCAGCGCCGTTGGCGCATGCCGGGCAGCACGGCCTGGGTGCACAGAAAGGCCGATTTCAGGTTGATGGCAAGCAGTTCGTCCCAGTCCGCCTCCGCGATGTCCTCGATTTTCTGGGGGCGGATGATGCCCGCGTTGTTGACCAGGATGTCCACCGGGCCCAGCTCTTTTTCCACCGCATTGACCATGGCCGTCACTTCCCCGGCTTGGGAGACGTCCGCCCGCACGGCCATGGCCCGCCCTCCGGCCTCCTGCACGGCGGCCACGACTTCAGCGGCGGCGTCTTCCCGCGAGCGGAAGTTGATGGCCGTGGCCGCCCCCGCCCCGGCCAGGGCCAGGGCCGCGGCCCGTCCCAGCCCACGGCTGGCGCCCGTAACCAGAGCCACCCTACCATTGAGATCGTCCATGGCTGCTCTCCGTAATTAGTATCGTGGTTGAACGACCCTTGCACGGCGATTCCCGTGAGCGGAGTATGATATGCATTCGCGCGCGCCATTAATATCCTTTTCGCTGGGAGTCGGTAGTAGTGTCTCAGGTTGGTTTTTTCTTCAGATTTCGCTGGCCCAACTCTCGTCATGCTGAGCTTGTCCTGAGCTTGTC
>CBDUSX010000593.1:0-1575 GCA_965369935.1 uncultured bacterium | reverse complement strand
CTAGCCCTGCTCCAGATGGCGCTTCAGCAGGGCCGGGGCGATCACCTTGAGGGCCAGCACTTCCTCGGCCCCTTCGAAGATGCTGAGCACCCGGGCGTCTATGAACAGGCGGGCCAGGGGGAATTCCTCCGCGTAGCCCATTCCCCCGTGCAGTTGCTGGGCCTCGCGGGTCACCCACTCGGCCTGGCGGCAGAGCAGGAACTTGGTCATGGAGGCCTCCATCTGCCCGCCGCCCTCGTCCATCAGCCGCGCGGTGCCATAGACGCTCTGGCGGGAGGCCTGTACGGTGGCGGCCATGCGCACCAGCTTTTCCCGCGTCAGGGCGTAATCCCCCAGGGGCCGTCCGAAAATCCTGCGTTCGCGCGCGTAGGCCTTGGCATGCTCATAGGCCGACTGCATCACCCCCAGGGCGCGCGCGGCGGTCTGCAGGCGGCCCCCGGAAAAGCCCTCCATTTGCAGGTAAAAGCCCTGGCCCCGCCCTTCTTCCCCGCCCACCAGGTTGTCCGCGGGCACCAGGTAATCCTCGAAATTGAGCTCAAAGGAATGCATGCCGCGATAACCGGCGGTGGGGATGGCGCGCCCGGTGAGCTTGCCGCCCCCTTCCGGAGCGTGCTCGAACGCATCACCGTAGAACGGCGGCTTTTCCACCACGAACAGGGACAGCCCCCGGTGGCCCAGGGCCGGGTCGGGCTCGCTGCGCGCGAGCAGGCCGATCAACTCCGCCCGCCCCGCGAAGGTGGCGAAGGTCTTGGTGCCGTTGATGCGCCAGCCCTCGTCCTCCCGGCGGGCGCTGGCCATGATCCCCGCCACGTTCGAGCCGAAGTCCGGCTCCGTCACCGATATGGCCACCATCTTTTCGCCGGAGGCCATGGGCGGCAGGAACTTCTCCTTCTGCCCGGCGGTGCCCCCCTTGAGCAGGGCCTTGGCCAGGATTTCCGGACGGGTGATCAGGCTGCCGAAGATCATCGCCCCGCGGGACAACTCCTCGGTCACCACCACCACCCCGACGTGGTCCGGGCGGTCCTGGAACCCCCCGTAAGCCTGGGGTATTCCCGCGCCGAAGCAGCCCAGGGCCGAGACTTCGGCGATCAGATCGTCGGGGATGAGCAGGTTCTCCCGGTGAAAGCGCTCGGCCATGGGAGCCACTTTCTTATCCGCGAAGGCGCGGAAGGTGCCCCGCAGCAGGCGATGCTCCTCGTCCAGGCTGTCCACGCCGTCGAAGGCGTCCAGGGCTTCCCAGACCCGGTCGTGGAAGGCCGCTCCCGAGGTGTCCCGGATCAGCTCCTCGCATTTTGCATCCGTGGCCAGGGCCCGGGCCGCGCCGGCAGCCTCGGGCAGGTGCAGGGCCAGGTGGCTCACCCCGCCCCGCAGAACCTCCAGGGTTGGCCCGCCGAAGGCCAGGGCCAGCAGACCCTCCAACTCCCCCGCCTCGCCGTAAAGGCGCGCCGCCTCGGCGGCCCGCAGGGCGGAATAAAGATGGGCGATGCGGTAGATTTCCCCCTGCAAGCCGTCGGCCAGTTCCGCGTCCAGGCGGCCCTCGCGGCTGACCCCGCGCGCGCACGCGGCGATCGCCTC
>CBDUSX010000592.1:0-1583 GCA_965369935.1 uncultured bacterium | reverse complement strand
TTTCCCCGCGATGCGGTGATCGGCGTGCGCCACAACGGCGAGGCCAAGGCCTATCCGATCTCCATCATGGGCATTCACGAGCTGGGCAACGACACCATCGGAGGCAAGCCCATCGCGGTTTCCTGGTGACCGCTCTGCCAATCGTCCGTCGTGTACGAACGGGAACTGGAAGGGCGGGTGCTGAGATTCGGGCATGCCGGCATGCTCTATCAAAACTCGTTCATGATGTACGACCACCAGACCGGCTCGATCTGGATTCACGTCACGGGGGAAGCGTTTCATGGCCCGCTGAAGGGAAAGAAGCTCAAGTTCATGCCCTCGACGGTGACCACCTGGGAAAAATGGAAGGAGCGCTATCCCCATTCCCTGGTGCTGCCGGGCCGGCGCAGCGAGAGCTTCATGGGCGTCTACGACGGCATGGCCTCCGCGCGTGGCCTGGGCCTTTCGCTGGTCGTGCGCTTCAAGGCCAAGCTCTATCCCTTTGAAATGCTGCTGAAGACGCCCGTGGTCAACGACCACTTCAACGGCGTGGACGTGCTGGTGGCCTATTCCAGCGGAGCCAAAACGGCCACCGCCTGGAACCGCCTGCTGGACGGCCGCCGGCTCACCTTTTCTCTGGCTCCGATGGCGAAACAGAAGGACCGCTTCGGCAACCGCCTCCTGCGCGACGGGGAAACGGGCAGCATCTGGTCCTGGCTGACCGGCGAGGCCGTGGCCGGGCCCCTGCGCGGCAGGCGGCTGGGTCAATTGACCTACAACCCGATCCTCAACGACCGCTTCAAGGCGTTCTACAAGGGCTCCCCGATATTTGGGGAGTGAAGGGGCTGGCGGGCGAGCTTTGTTCCGGGCGCCGGGCTGTTCGGCCGGGGAGCATGCGTTGCGCCGCCCGGGGTCCGCATTGACGCCATGGAGATTGGTTGCGGGAAAGGGATTGAGCTGAAATTGTTTTCCCGGTTTCGGCATGCAAAACTTAAGCGAAATGCCATGGGTGGATGGATGATCCACCCGATGAAAATTTACGCGCCCCCTCCAAAAATGAGTCCAGGCGATGCAAGCGAAGTTGTTGTCCGCTCTTTGCCTCATGCTGTTGATCTCGGCCACGGCGCCGCTTCTGATGGATTATTCGGACTCCCAAGGAATGGGCATGGGCCGCCGCCACCATGGCAAGGGGCCGATGATGGGCGGGGGACGCAACCTCGGGGAGAATCCGGTGGAACCCACGGCCAGTTCCATCGCCGAGGGGAAGGCGTTATTTCAAACCCACTGCGCGGTGTGCCATGGCCCGCGGGGACGCGGTGACGGTCCGGCCGCCTCGGGGCTCAATCCCCGCCCAACCGACCTGACTCAGTCTGCAATGATGTTGCGCGACGGTGTCATGGCCGGGGTGATCACCGATGGGCGGGGCGCCATGCCGTCCTTCAAGGCCGCCCTCACCCAGTCGCAAATTTGGCATCTGACCAATTTTGTGAAAAGCCTGGGACGCTGAAAACACGGCGGGAGGACAAACCACCCAGCGCACCGTACGGCCCGACCCCCGCATTCAGATAAATCAATACGGAAATATACACATAACCGCCCGGCCC
>CBDUSX010000591.1:0-1583 GCA_965369935.1 uncultured bacterium | reverse complement strand
CAGCGGGAATCCATGTTCACCGGCATCGTGGAAGAACTGGGCGAGGTGCAGGCGCTCTCCGAGGTGGAAGGGGGCACGCGCCTCGCCGTGCATGGCCGGCTGGCCTGCGAGGAAACGCAGCCGGGGGACAGCATCGCGGTCAACGGCGTCTGCCTCACCGTGACGGCCCTGGAAGGGCCGCTGCTCACCTTCGGGGTTGCGCCAGAGACCTTGTCCCGCACCAATCTGGGCGACCTGAAGGCCGGGGAATCGGTGAACCTGGAGCGCTCCCTGACGCCCCAGGGGCGCATGGGCGGCCATTTCGTGCAGGGCCACGTGGACGGCACGGGGCGGCTGGCCGAGTTGCAGCCGGACGGGGATTCCCTGCGGGTGCGCGTGGAGGCGCCGCCGGAACTGCTGCACTACTTGGTGCCCAAGGGCTACGTCGCTGTGGACGGCTCCAGCCTGACCGTGATTGACGTGCTGGCCGATAGCTTTACCTTCATGCTTGTGGCGTACACGCAGCAGCACATCGCCCTGCCCGGCCGGCCCCCCGGCAGCCGGGTGAACGTGGAAGTGGACATCCTGGCCAAGTACGCGGAAAAATTCCTGCAGGCCCGTCAGTGACCTGCGAGGGCGCGTAAACCGGAACTGCCCGGCACGGCGTTCAAATCCCGAAAAACAGCATGTAGTAGGCCAGGCCGAGATATTCGTGCAGGGCCACCTCGCTGATGCTGAGGCTGGTCATCTCCGGAAAGAAATCCCTCCACGAGTATCCCCCTCCCGAGGTCAGACGGCCCGCGGGAACGGGCGTGGCCCGCACGCCGAATTTGGCGAAACTCCTGATGGCGCGGGGCAGGTGAGAGGCCGAGGTAATCAGGCAGGGCGCGTTCCAACGGCGCGTCTTCAGCATCTTCGCGGTGTTTTCCGCGTTTTCCAGAGTGGTTCTGCTCTCCCGCTCCAGGATCAGGAAATCCCGGTGGATGCCCATGGAGTTGAGAAAGCCGGCCATGGCCTCCGCGTCCGTGTCACGACCGCCGTAGGCGCTGCCTCCGGCGAGGACAATGGTTACCGGTGCTTTCCTCCACACCTGAAACGCCGCGTAGGAGCGCCTCAGGGTGGCGGAGTTCAGGGCCGTGGCGTCATCCTGCTCCGTGCGGCCCGATATGAGGCCTCCGCCCAGCACCACGATCAGATCACAGGCCAGGGCCGCCGGGTCGGGCGGGGGGTAGTCATTTTCCAGGGGATGGATCAGCCCGTCGGCCACCGGCCTCAGGGAAAGCAGGTAGATCAGGCCCATCAGGCTGTACAGGACGAGCCGCGCGCCGCGCCTTTTCCTGCGCAGGAAGAGCAAAGCCGCCAGCAGCAGCATGGTGACGAACAGCCCCGGCGGCAACACAAAGGCGCTCAGCAGTTGCGAGAGAAATAACACGGCGGCTCCCGGCGGTTGAACGACCTCCGCTGCGAATTACACAGAACGCGAGCAGCGGCCGTTCTTCCGGCGCCCACCCCCGGCACCGTGCCGTGCGGGGGGCGATATGCGCGATATCGGATGGAATTCAGCGAAGACTACAATAATTTCGCCTAAATTCCCATGCGCCCCG
>CBDUSX010000590.1:0-1589 GCA_965369935.1 uncultured bacterium | reverse complement strand
TAGAGGCCCAGCAGGGGGCCGGGGGCCATCAGCCAGCCTACATAGGGCCCCATGAATTCCCAGGCGCGGTAGGTGACCTCGATGGAGGCGGCCGTGATGGCGAAGCCGATGCTGTTCTGGATGGTCAGGCCCGTACCCACGTATTGCGGCGGGCAGGCGCGGGCGGACATGGCCGAATACTGCGCCGAATCGGCCAGGGCGAAGGTGCTCCACACCACCAGCAGGGACAGGTAGACCGCCAGGGGCAGGGCGGACAGAAAGGGCGAAACCAGGCAGAAGGCGCCGGAGACCGCCAGGGACACCAGGGCCACCCGGAAGCTGCCCACCCGGCGGCTCAGCAGGCCCCCCGCGACGCTGCCCAGGGAGGCGATACCGATCACCGCGAAGGCCCCCAGGCTCACCCAGCGCCCCGGCTCCCAGCCCGCCCGCTCCAGGGCATGGCCCACCAGCAGGGGGCTGAGCACCCACAGGGCGAAGATTTCCCAGGAATGGCCGAAGTAGCCCAGGGCCGAGGCGCGGTAGGCGGGGATGCGGAACACCTGGAACATCATCTTCAGTTCCAGCCGCGCGGCCGGGGGCAGGTGGGGCCCGTCGCCGACGGTCAGCACCAGCAGGCCGGAGGCCACGGAAAAAAGCGAGGCCCCGGCGATCACCGTCTGCCACTCGTATTCCGCGCCCAGATGAGCCATCAGGAAGGGCAGCGCGGAGCCCATGGCGAACGCCCCCAGCAGCCAGCCCAGGGCGTTGCCCACCCCCTGGGGGAAGTAGCTGACGATGATCTTCATGCCCACCGGATACACGCCGGCCATGGCCACCCCGGTGATGAAGCGGTAGAGCAGCGCTTCGGCCAGCCCCGTAGCCGAGTAGGCGAACAGCAGGTTCACCCCCGCGCCCAACAGGGCGGAAAGCAGGAACACCCGGCTGGGGCGGAAGATGTCGGCCAGGTTGGTGAGGGCGAACAGCAGGGTGCCGGTGATGAAGCCCACCTGCACCGCCGATACCAGCAGCCCGCCGTCGGAGGGGTCCAGCGCCCAGTCGGCGATCAGGGCGGGCAGCACGGCGTTGCTGACGAACCACAGGGAGACGCCCAGCAACTGGGAGAAAATCAGAGCAGGCAAAATCAGCGGGGACGGCCGGGCGGCCGCGGCCCTCAATTTTGCTCTCCTTTTTGGTCTTCCTGTTTTTCCTGGGCGATTTCCGCTTGCCAGTCCCGCGGCTTGCTGGTGCCTCGAAAGTCCTTGTAGATGCTCTGGGCAAGGGCTTTCAGCCGCTCCGCGCTTGCCTCTTCCGCGGCGATCTGGAAATCCACCTGATAGCGGGCCAGGGGAAAGTCGGTATTGAGCACCTTGTCCGGATGGAGCCCGTGGCTCCGCAGGGCCCGCATCAGTTCGTCCACGTTCCATTTGAGGTGGGCGGCGATCTGGTTGGCGTTGGCAAAGCGGTATTTGCCCTCCGGGGTCAGCCCCAGATAATAAAGGCAAAACAACTCGAACGGATCGCCAGCCACAGTCAGACTCCCATGATTCGTCACAACGCCCGCACGGACAGACACAGGCCGCCGGCAGGCAGACACAGGCCGCCGGCAGGCA
>CBDUSX010000589.1:0-1601 GCA_965369935.1 uncultured bacterium | reverse complement strand
GAGATCACGCGCGGCCCCTTGCATTCAGCCAAGGCGGCGGGAAGGCGAAGCCGGAGGGCAAAAAAGAGGAGGCCCGCAAGCGGGCCCCCGGGAGAGAGCGAATTTTTTTGCGCCGGTGGCCGCTTAGCGGGGCGGCCGCCACCTGGGGGCCGAGGCAGGCCGGCGTCGAATCGCGCGCACGCGAGGAGGGAGGCTCCTGGCCGGCTTGTCACAGGCTGGAGCGGACCATTTTTGGGAATTGCTGACTTCCTGGAGATGGACCTCACAGCGATTGAAATCGTCAATGTAGGGGAAAAAAGCATCCACCTCGCTGGCCACCGTGCCGCATTCCGGATGAGAACACGTCGGCGTTTCCCCGAAGTACTGCGCCCAGAAATGCCTCAGCGCGCTTCTTCCCGTGATGTCCGGCCTGATGGTTCTCGCCATGGTCAACCCCCGCTGGCTGCGGTTTTCGTGACACCAGCATGTACGAACATTAAACCGCATTCCCGTGGAGCGAGGTTGTAAACAATCTGGAGAAAGGTTGGAGAAAAAAAACGACGCCGGGAAGGGCCGCTCAACACCGCACTGGGTGCTGCTCTGCCGGCCGGGCTTTGAAAATGTCTTGCGGGAGGAGATCGCCCTGCGCCTGGGAGCGGACGCACGGGACGCTCCCGTGGAAGCGGGGGAGGGGCTGGCCGTGCTGCGGGGGCCCTTGCAAAAGCGCGTCCGGGAGGCCTTGGGCACTCCGCTGATTTTCGAACGGCAGCGACTGCCCGGCGCCGTCCATTTTCCGCACGAGCCCCTCCATCTGCTGGCCGGGCATATCCGCGCCGGGTTGCCGTCCTGGAACGCAGGCTCCGCCCCGCCCTGGCGCGTGCAGGCCTATGCCGCCAACCCCAACGCCCCCAAGTCCCTGGCGGGCTGGGCCTCGCGGCTGGAGCGGGCCCTGGGCGGCGAAACGGCTGCTTCGGACGCAGCGGGCGGGGCGGACGGGCGGGTGCTTCAGTTGTGCGCCGTGCCCGGCGGCGTGTGGGTGTGCCTGGCCCCCGCGCGGGAGTTGAGCAGCCCCCTTCCGGGCGGTGTGCATCATATGCCCGCGGAGCCGGGCGCCCCTTCCCGCTCCTACCTGAAAATCGAGGAGGCGCTGCAATTGCTGGGGGTCGAACCACGGGCGCGGGAACGGGTGATTGACCTCGGCGCCGCGCCGGGCGGATGGAGCTTCGCCTTCCTGAAGCGCGGCTGCCGGGTGCTGGCCGTGGACAACGGGCCCATGAAACTGGACGCGGAGAATCTGGCCGGAGAGCTGACCCATCTGCGCGCCAACGGCATGAGCTTCAAACCCCCGCCCGGCTGGACGCCGGTGGACTGGCTGGTCAGCGACATGCTGGTCTCCCCCGGCCAGAGCCTGGGGCTGCTGCGCCGCTGGCTGCCCCAGGGCTGGGCGCGGCGGATCGTCGTCAATATCAAGCTGCCCCAGCGCGAACCCCTGGCGGCCCTGCAACCGATTCAGGAATTCCTGGCGGGGCAGCACGGCCTGCGCTTTCAGATTCGCCAGCTGTATCACGACCGGCGCGAGGTGACCCTGCTGGGCGAGACGCAGCCGGGCGGGAAGCGGCAGA
>CBDUSX010000588.1:0-1604 GCA_965369935.1 uncultured bacterium | reverse complement strand
GCGGGAATCGAACCCACGAATTTGGTATGCGTTTCGGCCATCCATCCCTCCCATGGTTGTGGCGCAAGGCCGCTTGAACGGCCGGGTGCGGATATGAAGTGAAGCAGCAACTAACCACCGCTGATGAAAAAACGCAAAGGGCGGCTCGCGCCACGGCAGGGCTTCTCGAAAATCTTGCCGCAAGGTGCTAGGATATTCCGTCAGTTCGAATCGTGACACGTTCCAGCCAACGAGCATCCGGGAGGACGCAATGGAAAAGGCCATTTTTGCGGCGGGCTGCTTCTGGGGCGTGGAGGCGGCGTTCCGCCAGGTGAGAGGCGTGAAGACCACCACCGTGGGCTACAGCGGCGGCGCCCAGGCCGATCCCACCTACGAGCAGGTGTGCTCGGGAAAAACCGGGCACGCCGAGGTGGTGCAGGTGGAGTACGATCCGGCCGCGGTGACTTACGAGGCGCTGCTGGAAGTATTCTGGAGCAACCACGACCCGACCACCCTCAACCGGCAGGGTCCCGACGTGGGCACCCAGTACCGCTCGGCGATCTACTTCCTAGACGCGGGGCAGGAAGCAAGGGCCCAGGCATCGAAGGAAACCAAGCAGGCTTCCGTCCGCTTCGGGGGCGGCATCGTCACGGAAATCACCGCGGCCGGCGAGTTCTATCCGGCCGAGGAATATCACCAGCAGTATTTCGAAAAGCAGGCGGGCAAGGTGTTCCGCCTGTTCTAGAGCCCAAAGCAGGAAAGGGTGGCGGCTGCGTTCACGCCGTGGGGCCGTCCCCGGCGACGGTGGTGCGGTGCATCACCCGGCGGTATTTGGCATCGTCCCAGGGCCGTCCGCGGTGGAGCATGCAGCGGTTGTCCCACATCACCAGGTCCTTGCCCTGCCACTCGTGCAGGTAGATAAACCGGGGCTGCGTCACCCAATCCACCAACTCCGCCAGCAACGCGCGCCCTTCCTGCTCCGGCATGCCGATGACGTGGGAGGCGTGGCGGCCCACGTACAGCGTCTTCCTCCCGGACTCCGGGAGGGTGCGCACCAGCGCCTGGGGCACCGGCGGCAGGGCCTCCTGCTGGCTCTTGCTCAGCAGGTCGGGCCCCACCTGGCTTTGGGAATAGGTAAAGCTGTGCTCGGCCACCAGGCCTTCCAGGCCATGTTTTCGCTCCTCCGGCAGGGCCTCGTATGCCAGCCGCATGCTGGCGAACTCCGTCTCCCCGCCTTGTGGGGGCACCTCGCGCCCGGACAGCAGGGAGGCCAGGGCGGGCACGCGCTTGAAGGAGCTGTCCGAGTGCCAGCGCTGGTTGCCGGACAGGTACAGGGCGCGCTTGCCCGCGGGGTCAATCAGCTCGTCCCGCCGGTTGATATTGGAAAGGTCGGCGATCTCGTCGTAAACGCCGGCCACGCTGGTCACGGTCTGCTCCAACTCCCCGAAGCGGCTGGAAAAGACGATCTGGCTCTCGTCCGTAAAATCCTGCCCGTGGAAGATGAGCAGGGAATACTCGTAGAAGGCCGCCTGGATTTCGGCGAAGGCCGCATCGTCCACGGGGCCGGTGAGGTCCACCCCCTCGATTTCCGCGCCGTAGCCCGGCGGCAGTTCCTTCACTGATAT
>CBDUSX010000587.1:0-1604 GCA_965369935.1 uncultured bacterium | reverse complement strand
TTGGCCACCGCGTCCTCCACCACGGTGCCCTTGAAGAAGTCCGGGTTCATGCCCGCATGCAGCCTGGCCGGGTTGGCGAACACGAACTCCCGGAAATCCGCTTCGCCGATGTGACCGTCCTCCACCAGCTCGTAGGCTTCCTCCAGCACGCCGGTCATGTCCGGCACGTCCCAGTGGCCGATGTCGGAGCCGAACATGGCCTTGAGGCGCATGCGCGGCGGGCATTTGAAGGCCCAGGCGTTGGAAGGGTCGTCGGCCTCGCAGCCGAAGTAGAAGTTGCGGGCGAACAGCTCGGTGATCTCCTCCTTGCGTTCGATCCTGCAGGCCGCCCATTCGTCCAGCTCCGCCGGGTTTTCGTGATCGTCCCGGTAGGATTCCAGCACGCCGCGCAGGGCATCGCCGCGCCCCTCGATGATCGGGCCGCCGTGGCTGAGGAACAGCTCCTCCAGCTTGTCCACGTCCAGGTTGGCCGGGTTGATATTCTCCAGGCCGGCCAGGCTGCGCTTTTCCCAATGGCCGATCAAATCCGAATGCAGGGTGCTGGCCCAGGCCACCCCGCCTTCCAGGAAGGCGAAGTTGAGATCGGGGAAGCGGCGCGTCACCCCACCCAGGAAGAGCGCCTTGCAAAAGGCCTCTCCCGCGGAGGCGAACTTGCCGATGTGGTTGTACACGTAGCTGGACAGGGAGGTGCGGGGGCCCATGCCGTGCAGGTTGCCGTGGGAGGTGACGGCCACCTTGAGCTCCGTGCAGCGCGCCCACAGGGGATCGTAATCGTGGTCGGAGTCGAGGGCCAGGTGATCCATCCACAGGGCGTGGTGGGCCAGCTCCGGGGCCTGCCGGGCCACGGCGGGGACGGGGCGGCGCACCTGGCCCGAGATCATGATGGCCTTCAGGCCCAGCTCGCCCACCGCGTAGTCCAACTCCTCGATGGCCTCCCCGGGGGTGTAGGCGGGAATGGCGGCCACGGGGGTCATGCGCGAGGCGTGCTCCCGGTAAAGGTCCGCGTGCATGCGGTTCAAAGCCCGGCAGGTGGCGCGGCGCAACTCCTCGTCGTCCTGGCGCAGAAAGGTCAGCCCCACGGTGGGGTAGAGCACCGTGAAGTCCATCCCCATCCGGTCCATGCGCTCGCGCAGCAGGCGGGGCAGCATGGCCGTGGCCCGGTCCAGGGTGTTCAGGGTGGGCTTGATCCACCACACCGGGCGCCAGGCCCGTTGCTCGCGCCGCTCCTCGGGCGTCATGCGGTGCCAGGTGGTGGGGCGGTTCAGGTTGTCGCCCACCGCCTCCCGGTCGAAGCGCCCGGCCATCTGCTTGCCGCCCACTTCGGTCAGGTAATCCAGGAACAGGGGCAGAAACTCGATCACATGGCCGTCGGTGTCTATCACCGGGTAATCCAGGGAGGCGCGAATCCGTTCCGACTTGGTCTGAGAAGACGCGGCCATCTTGCATGCTCCTGACGAGGGCGGCGCGGGGCAACAGCGCCGGGTAGCCATGAAAACTATGCGGACGGAAGGGCCGCCCGCCGTGCCGATCTCCGAAATAGAGGCGGAATAGGGGCATCATAGGGGAGCGCCGGATACGCGGCAAGGGCTATCTGGCCGCGGGCC
>CBDUSX010000586.1:0-1609 GCA_965369935.1 uncultured bacterium | reverse complement strand
TTTGGCGTTGAATTGTGGTTTACCACCTCGTTCGTGGTGGGACTCGAGATCCATACGGGGCTGAAGGACGACAGTCTGGCAGGCTATATCGAATTCAAGCTTTGAGACCGTTGTCCGCCGGAGGACGCCGCATTTCCGGGCCTATGGCGCGGCGGAAGGGTGCGGATCGGCTCAGCGCTTTCCCTCCCGGCTGGGCGCGGGCAGGGCGCTAGAACGAGAACACGCTGGAAATCCGCAGCAATTCGAAGTCCCGCTCTTCCACGGGCGGCCCCGGCAGGTCTTCCTCGAAGGTGTTCATAAAGAATTCCACCCTCAGCCGTATGTTGCTCACAGGCAGATAGTTGTAACCGATGATCTGCTGCGTGCCCTCCAGGAGATCGGTTCTGATCAGGGGTTCTTCCGTGTTTCCGTCGAACTGGTCGAACCGGTAAAACACCACATGCCTCTCACCGAACCTGAAGGCCGGCTGCACGTAAAATCCCTCCTGGTTGTTGCTCTGCTTGTCTATGCTGTTCTTGAAATACTCGGACTTGAACAGAAACGGCCCTAAATCCAGCTTCAGGAAGACGCCGAACACCTCGAAGGTGTTGAACTCCCCCGGAAGCGGCATCCCCGTAATGGGGTCCGGCTCCGGTTTTTTCCCGCTCTGGACGTTGAAGCCGAACTCGATCGCCTCATCGGCCAGCCCCAGCCCCACCAGCGCCCCCTTGATGTCCTTGCCTTCGATAAAATCATCGGGCCCGGTGTAATTCCCGATATAAGCGGCGTACTCAAACTTGGTGGCGCCGGAGGAAAACGTGCCGTTCACTTCCAGCCCGTCCAAAAACGTGGCGATGGTGCGGAATCCCCCCAATTCCCCGTTGATGGGCTGAACATGCTGCGGTTGCTCCATCGAAAGGAGCAGATTGGGGAAATGCTCGCGGTGAATGATTCCCCAGGGCGCGATATAGCGCCCGGCCCTCACCTCGAATTCTTCGGCGGCCCGCGCCCGCGCCCACAGGATGATGGGGCGCTGATTGCTGACGGTGCCGCCTCCAATAAAATCGCGGTCCTGCGTACTGTTCTCGTCAAGCCTGACGGAAAACAGCCAGCCGATGGCGGTGAAGAAATCCACGTGTTCGCTGATACGCGCGGAAATCAGCAACTCAAAATTGGTCTCGTCGAAGGCGGAGTCGGTAAACGCGGTGGAAAAGGATTGGGTGAATATACCCCCGATTTTGATATCCTTCGCCTTCAGCCCTGAAACGGATGACCGCTCTTCCTGCTTTGCTTCCAACTTTTCCAGCCGGCCCCGCAAATCCTCGAATGCCTCCCTGGAAACGGACTCGTGGGAGGAGGCCCGGGATTCTCCGGGGGCCGCCGTGCCCGCCAGCAGAAATCCACATAGGACAGAAAACGCCGCACAGGCGAACCTGGCCCTGATTAAGCCGAATGCGGCACCCTCTACGATATTCTGCATGCTTGCGCTCTCCCTTAGATTCTCTGCCCGGATTCACTGCGATGCGCGTGTGCGCCGAATTTACCCTCAAATTATAATCCCCGCGGCATCGCCTCACTGTAATAGGGATTGCCAACACGAGGCTCTTCCCGTGAGGGCGGATACCCACGC
>CBDUSX010000585.1:0-1615 GCA_965369935.1 uncultured bacterium | reverse complement strand
ATTGCGGAGGGAATCCGCCCCCCACCAATTACCACGATCCCCAGGCCGGTGCAGCGCTCGTCCTGTTGGGATTATGGATGGCCACGGGGCGTCGCATTTGACGCCGGCTGCGCAGCCTTACCATTGAAGTGGTACTTGCCGCCACGCGCTCACCCTGGCAGAATCCCTACGTCGAGTGCCTGACCGGCTCGATCCGGTAGGCGGAATTCGCAGCGCGCAAGGTTCCCGCTGCCTTTGATGAGGAGATCCGTTCCGTTGCATGACCTGAGCTTTCTCACTGAACTGGCGCTGATCTTCGGCGTCGCGGTGGTTGTGGTTATATTGCTGGGGCGGATCGGCCTGCCCACCATCGCGGGCATGCTGGTGGCCGGTGTGCTGATGGGTCCCAACGGGCTGGGGGTGGTCACCGACATCGACGATGTGGAAGCGCTGGCCGAAGTGGGCGTGGTGCTGCTGCTGTTCACCATCGGCCTGGAAATGTCCTTTGACCGCCTGCGCTCCATCTGGAAACTGGTGGCGATCGGAGGAGGCTTGCAGGTCACCCTGACCATCCTGGTTACGGCCGGGCTGGTGATGGCGGTGGGGCGCGGCTTTGGGCAGGGGCTCTTCCTGGGGTTCCTGCTGGCCCTGTCCAGCACAGCCATCGTGCTGCGGGCGTTGGGCGAGCGGGACGAAACCCGCGCCCCCCACGGGCGGATGATACTGGGGGTGCTCATTTTCCAGGACCTCTCGGTGGTGCCGATGATGCTGCTGGTGCCCATGATGGCCGGCGGCGGGGATGCTTCCGCCGGGGCCGTGGCCTGGGCGCTGGGCAGCGCCGCGCTGGTGGTGGTGATCGTGGCGGGCGGGGCGAGGCTGGTGGTGCCGCACATCCTGCGCATCGTCGCCGCGGAGCGCAAGCGCGACCTGTTTGTGTTGACGGTGCTGCTGATCTGCATCGGCACGGCCTGGCTCACCTCCCTGGGAGGTCTTTCGCTGGCCATGGGCGCTTTCCTGGCCGGGATCATTCTGGCGGGCTCGGGCTATGGCCATCAGGCCATGTCCGATGTGCTGCCCTTCCGCGACATCTTTACCAGTTTGTTTTTTATATCCGTGGGGATGCTGCTCGATCTGCGCCTGCTGGTGGAACAACCGGGGCTGGTGGCGTCGCTGTTTTTGGGAACGCTGTTCGGAAAATTCATCATTGCGTTCATTGCCGCGCTGGTGATGCGTTTTCCGCCACGGGTCGCCCTGCTCACCGGGATGGGGCTGGCGCAGGTGGGGGAATTTTCCTTTGTGCTCGTCAAGGCGGGCGAGGAGGTGGGGTTGATCACCGGCGGGGAATCCAGGCTGTTCCTTACCGCCGGTGTGCTGACCATGCTGGTCACGCCGGTGCTGGTGCGGCTGGCCCCCCACATGGCCGCCGGAATGAGCAGGCTGGGCCGGCTGGAGCGGGTATTTGGCGCGACCGGCGAGGATGCAGAGCGGCCGGCCCACACAGGCATGACCGCCCATGTCATCATTGCCGGGTTCGGGCTGGGCGGCCGCACCCTGGCCGCCTCGCTGAAATCCGTCGGCATCCCCTACGTGGTGCTCGAGCTCAATCCGGCGACCGTTGACAAGTACCGCAAGCAGG
>CBDUSX010000584.1:0-1616 GCA_965369935.1 uncultured bacterium | reverse complement strand
GGCGGGAGCGACTTGGCCACTGAAAGAGGAACCCAACCACGGAGCGCAAGATGTCTGAAATCACCGTGTACAGCCCCCTGGGCGTGAACCTGGTGGAGTCCCAGCCCGTCTCGCCACGGGTGAAGGATTTGCAGGGCCTCAAGATCGGCATCATGAACAATTCCAAGACCAATTCCCTCATGCTGCAGGAGGAAGTGGTCAGGCTGCTGGAGGAGCGCTACGGCCTCGGCGGCGTGGTGAAGAACATCAAGCCCAACGCCGCCCTGCGCGCCGAGGGCTTGGAGGAATTGTCCGGGGAAGTGCAGGTGGCCATCGCCGCCATGGGGGACTGAGGCTCCTGCACGTCGTGGAGTATCCACGACTCGGTGGAAATGGAAAAGATGGGCGTGCCCACGGTGACCATCTGCACGGACGCCTTCATCAATCTGGCCCGGGAGGAGTCCCGCAACCTGGGCCTGCCCGACCTGGCCCTGGCCATCGTCAAGCACCCCATCGGCGGGGAGTCGGAGGAAGTGGTCAAACAGCGCGCCGCCGACGCCCTGGAGCAGGTGGTGCAGGGCCTGACCCAGGAACCGCGGTAGGGCGCCCATGGCCGCGGACACCCTGCGCAGCGAGGCGCTCAAATTCCCTTCGGCCGACGAGGCCGTGGAGGCCTTCCACGAGCGGGGCTGGACCGACGGCCTGCCCGTCATCCCACCCACGGAGGAGCGCATCCGGGCCATGATCGCCGCCTCGGGCCGCCCCGGCTCCGACGTGTTGGGGGTGGTGCCCCCGCGCTGGGCGGAAGCGACGGTGGAGCACGCGGCCATCAACGCGGTGATGGCCGGCTGCCTGCCCGCCTACATGCCCGTGCTGCTGGCCGCCGTGGAAGCGGCCTGCGATCCCGCCTTCGTGCTCTACAGCGTACAGGCCACCACCCACCCCTGCGCGGTGCTGATGGTCGTCACCGGGCCCATCGTGGATGAGCTGGGGATGAACTTCAGCCACGGCGTGTTCGCGCCGGGCAACCGGGCCAACGCCTCCCTGGGGCGGGCCATGCGGCTGGTGCTGATCAACGTGGGGGGCGCCATCCCCGGCCACGGGGATCAATCCACCCAGGGCTCGCCGGCCAAGTTCAGCTACTGCATCGCGGAGAACGAGCCGGCCACCCCCTGGGAGCCCTTCCGCGTCGAGAAGGGTTTTGCCGCGGAGGACAGCACGGTGACGGTTTATTCCGGGGAAGCGCCCCACAACGTCAACGAGCACGTCTGCGACTCCCCCTTCACCACCCTGCGCGTGATCGCCAGCGTGATGACCACCCTGGCCAACAACCACGTCACCGGCGTCTCGAAAGGCGACTGCCTGGTGGTGCTGGGGCCGGAGCACGCCCACAGCATCGCCTCCGGCGGGCTCTCCCGGCGGGACGTGCAGCAGTACTTCTGGGAAACGGCGCGCAACCCCGTGGGCCGCATTCACGACCGCGGGCCGCACACGGAAAACTGGCCGGCCTGGGTCAACCGGGAAGACATGGAAGCCATGGTGCCCATCGTGGCCGTGCCCGAAGACATCCACATCCTCGTCGCCGGCGGCCCCGGCAAGCATTCCTGCTTCATCCCCACCTTCGGCTTTCAAAGGTC
>CBDUSX010000583.1:0-1617 GCA_965369935.1 uncultured bacterium | reverse complement strand
GCGTCGTATTCTTCCGCGGCGTTGGCCTTGGCCTGGCGGGCCGCGCCCAGGAAGCGGTCGCGGTTGGAGGTGACCCAGTTCATGCTGGAGGCGCGGTTGCGGTTTGAGCCCTGCAGGCGGGGGATCACGTAGCGCGCGAACAACTCGAAGCTGCGCTTGGTCTCTTTCCAGTCCGCCCAGTTGTGGGCCATTTGCAGGAAGCAGCCGAAGCCCCCGGACTGCGTTTCCAGCCGCTCCAGTTGGGCCACGGCGTCGTCCGGGTCGCCGATCACCGCGTAGCCGGAATTGATGAGCGCATCCACCCGCGCGTCGAAGCCCTCGGGCACCTCGAAGGGCAGGGCGATCACGCGGGTGTAATAATACAGCCACTGCTCCAGCCCGAAGCGCACGTTTTCGATGGCCTGCTCGCGGGTCTCGGCGATGTGCATGGGCGCCACCAGCCGCCAGTTTTTGCGATCCACCTGCTGCCCGTGCTCCGCGGCCGCCTCCCCGCAGATGCCCCAGGCCTTTTCCAGGGCCATGTAGCCCACCTCCGTGGTGGCGCCGATGGAGAGCAGCCCCAGGCCGTACTTGCCCGCGGCCTGGGGCCCGGCGGGGGAGGTCATGCCCGCCACGGCCATTTCGATATGGGGTTGGGTGTAGGGCTGGAATTGCAGCCGCGCCTCGTTCAGGCTGAACCACTCCGTCTTGCGGGTCACCATCTCCCCGGACAGCAGGGGCACCAGCACGTCCAGGGATTCGGCCATCATGCGCCGCTGCTCCAGCGGGTCAATGTCCATCATGAACGCGTCGGAGGGCAGGGCGCCGGGCCCCACGCCGAACATGGCCCGCCCGCGGGTCTGGTAATCCAGCTGCATGATGCGGTCGGCCAGCAGCAGGGGGTGGTGATAGGGCAGGGAGGAGACGCCCGTGCCCAGCCGGATGTGGCGGGTGCGCTCCGCCGCCCCGGCGATGAACACCTCCGGCGAGGCGATGGTCTCGTAGCCCGCGGAGTGGTGCTCGCCGATCCACGCCTCGTCATAGCCCAGGGAATCCAGCAGGCTCACCAGCTCGAAGTCCCGCTCCAGGGCCTGCATGGGGTTTTCGTCCACCGGGTGGAAAGGAGCCAGGAAAATTCCGAATCGCGGGTAGGGACGCCCCATCTTGCAACGCTCTCTCGTCAGGTTGATCCATGCGCGGAGCCTCGCGCGCCCGCAAGCCCCTTGCTTACCGTGAGCGCAGGGAAAGGGCAATCGCGGGGGGGGGGATGCGCGGGCGCCCTTACTCCTTCGGCGAAACACCCGCGAGCACCAGCAGCATGCCGCCGCCGGCCAGCAGGGAAATGGCGGCCTCGAACAGCAGCCGGTGCAGGGCGGGATCCAGCAATCCCGGCGCCGACGTCGTGATCCCCACCCGCGCCGAAAACCAGAACAGCCCGTAGACGATCAGGGTCAGCAGGCCCCAGCGCACCGCGCCGCGCTTCTTCCAGCGTTGGGCGATCAGGTCCACCACCACGCAGGTGGCAATGATGAAGATGATGGTCGTGATTATGGTCATGGTCGGTCAATCCGGCAGGCACACCAACTCGATGTCCCGCTCCAGGGCCTGCCCCGCACGCTCCCAAGCCCCTTGCTTACC
>CBDUSX010000582.1:0-1618 GCA_965369935.1 uncultured bacterium | reverse complement strand
AGCTGCGGCAGCAGGCCCGCACCCTCCGCCCCGATGAATTCGGGCGCGGCCACGTCCACCATCAGATCGGTGTTGGCCCCGTGCCAGCCGCCCCGGATTTTCAGGATCACGTTGCGCCCGGTGAAGCCCCGCGCCAGCCGCACGGCGTACATGGTGGCTTCCGTGCCCGAGGTGCAGAAGCGCACCTGCTCCGCATTGGGCACCAGCTCGCAGACCCGCCGGCCCAGCTCGATCTCGTGCTCCATGGCCAGCCCCACGTGCAGCCCCCCTTCCATGGCTTCCTGCAGCAGCTTCACGATGGCCCGCGGCGCATGGCCCAGAATGGCGTCGTAATGGGCCATCCACAGGTCGGTGTACTCGTTGCCGTCCACGTCCCACAGCTTGCAGCCTTTAGCCTTGCTGAAATAAATCGGGTAGGGGGCGTGGTAGCGGTGGTTGTGGCTGATGCCGCCGGGGGTCACTTTGCGCGCCTGTTCGTAAAGGGCCTTGGAGCCGGGGGTGCGCCGCCGGTAGAGTTCCAGATAATCGTCCTTCGCCACCGCCACCGCCGCGGCCTGGGAGGTAACTCGCTCGCTCATGGGGAAATCCCTGATAGTTGCGCCGGCGCAAGGGCCGGCCTGGGTTGCGCCTGGGAGCCGGTGGGCCGTCCCGCTCCCGGACGCGCGGAAAATGTGAATTCTCCCTGAATTCCGATACCATTCTTTATCATAGCCCTGGCAGGTTGCAAATCGTGCGCGGCATCTTACGCGCGTGCCAGGCGGGCCGCCCGAGGCCGAGCACCGGGCGGCCGGCACGCCGGATTGCGCGCACGGCGCGATTGATAAGGGGGGAAGCGAGGCGGATGGGAAAGAAACTGGGCCAGCACTTTCTGCACAGCGAAAAAGTGCTCGCCGGCATCATGGCCGCCGCGGGACTGCGGCCGGGGGAGGCCGTGCTGGAAACCGGGCCGGGGCACGGCGCTCTCACCGGGCGCCTGCTGGAGGCCGGGGCCCGCGTGACGGCGGTGGAGGTGGACCCCGCCCTGTGCCGTGAATTGCGGGAGCGCTGGGGAGAGCACCCTTCTTTCCGCCTGCTGGAGGGGGACATCCTGGCCGTGGAGCTTTCGCCGCGGGCCCTGTTCGGGGACGGCGCAACCTACGCCATCGTGGCCAACCTGCCCTATTACCTGTCCACGCCGTTCTTCTTCCGCATCATCGCGCAGCGCCAGGCCTGCACGAGGATGGTGCTGATGGTGCAAAAGGAGATCGCCGAGCGGCTGGTGGCCCTGCCCGCCGACGGCAAGGCCTACGGCGCCCTCAGCGTGGCCGCCCATCACGCCTTCGAAATGCGCTGCCTGTTCACCGTGCCGCCGGGGGCCTTCCGCCCTCCGCCCAAGGTGGACTCCGCGGTGGTGGCCTTCCAGCCGCGGGCGCCCCTGCTGCCGCCCGAGGACGAGCTGCGGTTCCTGGCCTACGTGAAGCAGGCCTTCACCACGCGGCGCAAGCAGATGTGGAAGCCCCTGGCGCGGAACCATCCGGGGCTTGGGCCCGAGCAGGGCGCGGCCATCCAGGCCCTGGTGGGCACCAGGCGCGCGGAGGCCCTGAGCCCGCAAGAGCATCTGGAGGTGTTCCGGCTGCTC
>CBDUSX010000581.1:0-1628 GCA_965369935.1 uncultured bacterium | reverse complement strand
CTGGAGCAGGCCGCCGAGGAGATGGACCTGACCATGAAGCGCACGGCCTTCTCCCCGGTGATCTCCGAGGCCAACGACCTGGCCAACGGGATTTATCACCCAAACACCGGCGAGGTGATCGTGCAGGGCAAGTGGGGGCTGGCCGTGTTCATCGGGATCATGCAGTTCACCTGCGAGGCGGTGATCGCCGTGGCGGAAGAACGCGGGGTGGAAGAGGGGGACGTGTTCCTGGTCAACGACCCCTATTCCGGCGGCACCCACCTGATGGACGTGGGGATGGTCAAGCCCTTCTTCCATGAGGGCGAGTTCTTCTGCTGGCTGGCCAACCGCGGCCACTGGCCGGACATGGGCGGGAGCGTGCCCGGCGGCTTCGGCGCCAACACCACGGAGATCTATCAGGAGGGCTTGCGCATCCCGCCGGTGAAGCTCTACGAGCGCGGCGAATTGAACCGGGACGTGCTGACCATCATGCTGGCCAACATCCGCGTGGCCGAGGAACGCCATGGCGATTTGCAGGCCCACCTGGCCGCCTTCGCGGTGGGGGAGCAGCGCCTGGGGCGGCTGCTTGGCAAGTATGGCCGGGACACCGTGTGGGCGTGCATCGAAACCCTGAAAGAGCGCTCCGAGCGGCAGATGCGCTCCTACCTGGAGGAAATCCCCAACGGCACCTACCGCTTCGAGGACTTCATGGACTCCGACGGCGTGGAGGATCGGCCCCTGCGCATCGCGCTGGCCATGACCGTGCGGGACAGCGGCGTGCTGCTGGATTTTACGGAATCCTCGCCGCCCTGCCGCGGCCCCATGAACAGCGTCATCAGCACCACCAAGTCCGCCAGCTTTCTGGGCTTCAAGCACGTCTTCCCGGATATTCCGGTCAACTCGGGCTGCTTCGCCCCCATTGCATTCGAGGTGCCGGAGACCACCTTTCTCAACGCCACCCTGCCCCGCCCCGTGGCGGGCTGCGCGGCGGAGGTGGCCCAGCGGGTGGCGGACGTGGTGATGGGCGCCCTGGGCCAGGCCGTTCCGGAGCGGGTGTCCGCGGGCATCTTCGGCACCGTGTGCAACCTGACCATCGGCGGGCTGGACTCCGAAGTGGGGCCCTACGTGATGTACATGTTCAACGGCGGGGGCTACGGCGGCCACCGGGAGGCCGACGGGCTCAGCTACGGCAGCGGCACGATCTCCGTGGCCCGCTCCCAGCCCGTGGAACTTTACGAGCAGCGCTACCCGGTGCGCATCCGCAAGTTCGCCCTGCGCGAGGATTCCGGCGGCGCGGGCAAGTACCGCGGCGGGCTGGGCGCGGAGATCGAGACGGAGTTCCTGCGCGGCGAGGGCACGGCCTCCACCATCGGCGACCGCGGGCGCTTCGCCCCCAAGGGGCTGGACGGCGGGGCGGACGGCGCGAAGTGCCACCTGGAGTTCCTGCTGGGGGAGCAGCTATACGTCTCGCCCCACCTCACCAAGGACAGCAACATCCGCCTCGCGCCGGGCGACCGGGTGCGCATCCTCACCCCCGGCGGGGGCGGCTACGGCGACCCTTTCACCCGCGATCCGGCCCTGGTGGCCGAGGACGTGCGCAACGGCTACATCGGCATTGAGGCCGCGCGCCGGGACTACGGCGTGGTGTT
>CBDUSX010000580.1:0-1630 GCA_965369935.1 uncultured bacterium | reverse complement strand
CGCGGATTGAGAACGACAGCCATGGCGGAAACCTACGAGGGCATCATCGTCGGGGCGGGGGTGATGGGCGCCAGCGCGGCGGTGCAACTGGCCGCCGCGGGCCTGAAGAAACTGCTGGTGCTGGAAAAGGCGCCGGGGGCGGGCTTCGGCTCCACGGGCAAGTCCAACGCCATCTTCCGCCAGACCTACAGCCATTACGAAACCTGCCTGATGGCCCGCGAGGCCCTGGAGATCATGCACAACTGGCAGGACTTCACGGGCCTGAAAGCGCCCCGGGCGAATTTCCAGCAATCCGGCGTGGTGTTCCTGGTTCCCGCGGGGCACGCGACGGTGGCGCGTATCATGGAGCTTCACCGCCGGGTGGGGGTGGTCTCCGAGGTGCTGGACGTGCAGGAGGCCGGCCGCCTGATGCCGGACCTGGATTTTTGCTCGACGCCCCTGGACCTGGAGGCGGAAGCCCACGAATGCCGCCGGGAACTGGACACGGTTTACGAGCCGGCCGGGGGTTACGCCGACCCGGTGGGCACCACGGAGGACCTGCTGGAGGTGGCCCGCGGGCTGGGGGTGGAGGTGCGCTTCAAGGCGCGGGTGACGGCCGTGCTGCAATCCGGCGGGCGGGTGAGCGGGGTGGAGGCGGCACGGGAGAGCAAGGCCGAGACCATACATGCGCCCCTGGTCGTCAACTGCGCGGGGCCCTGGGCCATGGGACTCAACGAGGCGGCCGGCGTGCCGCTGGCCGAGCGCATTGTGCCCGTGCGCATCCAGAAGGTGGCCAAGCGCCACCCGGAGCGGCTGGCCGCCCCCCTGCCCGTCTTGAACGACCTGATCAACGCCGTCAATATCCGCCCGGACCCCACGGGCACGGAGGTGCTGGTCAGCTCGTTCAAGGAGCACCACAGCCGGGAGGAGGTGGCCGATCCCGATCATTACGACGACTGGGCCGAAGCCCCCTACCGGGAGGAGATGCTGACCGTGGCCCACCACCGCGTGCCCACCTTCCGGGCGCGGGGGGAGGTCAGCTCCTACGCCGGGCTGTACACGATGAACCAGGAAGACAACCATCCGGTGATTGACGAGACGGAGTTGGGGGGCCTGTTCACCGCCTGCGGCTTTTCCGGCCACGGCTTCAAGCTCTCGCCCGTGGTGGGGATGCTGATCGCGCAAAAAGTGCTGGGACAATGGGGCCGCGGCAGGACGGACGTGCCCCTGGACTTCTTCAACCGCAACCGCGCTCCCCTGCGCTCCTTCTGGGGCGGCTTTTTTACTTGAGCGGAAACTCACTCCTGAGCACCGGGCATGCTCCCGGGCCCGGAAGCGGCGGCGTTGGGGGCGGTTACTGTTTCCCGTCGCTTCGCTGCGCCCCGCGCGCCGCTTTGGTGAGTAAATCAATGAGTGGCCGCAGCCCGGAGGGAATTCCCGCCTCACCGGTGCGTACCGTATGGCTTCGCCCGGCCACATCCACCGTCACGGTATAAAGAAAGCGGTCGTTACCCCCTGGCGGACTAGTAATTTCCGCGGGCAGCTCGAAGAAGCCGGATGAATCCACCAACTCGCGCAGCCGTTGCGCCTCCTCCGGAGTCAGCGTTTCCGAACTGATTGTTGCGGCCATGCGCATTCCGGCGAAGCCGCC
>CBDUSX010000579.1:0-1634 GCA_965369935.1 uncultured bacterium | reverse complement strand
TTTTCAAGGACGACAGCTCGCGGCCGTTCCGGGAGAACAACTTCAATCCGGAAGGATTCTTCGATTTCCAGTGGCGGCCAAGCGGGATCCTGCTGGGCCTGCAGACCGGGCTCGAACACGAGTCCAACGGCCGGGGCTTGGAGTTCGACGAGAACGGCAACCAGGTCAACCGCTCGCGCTCCTGGAACCGTGTATACCTGCAACCCAAGCTGCGGGTGGGCCGGGGCTTTCTGGCCACCCTGAAATACTGGGAGCGCCTGCCGGAAGGCAAGCCGTCAACCGTGCAGAAGCCTAACGGGGACGACAACCCGGACATCGAGAAATTCCTGGGACATTTCGAGCTGCGGCTGGTGTTCCAGCTTCCCGAGCGCCACGAGTTTCTGAGCCTCATCCGTAAGGGCCGCAAGGACCCCTCCGGCACCTTTCAACTGGACTACATCTACAACCCGCCGTTTTTCACCAAAGGCGTGTACTTCCAATTCCATTTCTTCAACGGCTTCGGAGAGAGCCTGATCGATTACAACAGGAGGGTCAAGAAGGCCGGCTTCGGGTTCGCCATAGGCAATCCCTTCGACACGCTGGTCAGGCGCCGCACCGATTAGAGTCGCGATAGACAAACCGCCGGTGGTGGGGCGGCAACGTAATCAACTTAAGGGGGAGTCTCACATGGCCGAGAAGTTTTGTATCGGGCTGACCACCGATTTTCTCAACGCCCAGGGCGAGCTGGCCTACGAGGACGTCGGCCTGGACCTGCTGGAGACACGGGGCGGGAAAATCGCCTACAGCTTCATCCCGGAATTGAAGGACGAGCTGGGCGCGGAACAGATCGAGGGACTGGACGCGGTGTTTCTCGACGAGCCATCGGTCACCCCCGCCAGTCTGGGTAAGGCGGAGCGGCTGAAGGTGATCGCCCGCTTCGGGGTGGGCTATGACGGCGTGGACGTGGCGGCCTGCACCGCGGCGGACGTGGCCGTCACCAACACACCCGGCGCCCCCACCCATCCGGTGGCCGAGGCCAACGTGTGCTTCATGCTGGCCATCACCCACCGCCTGCTGATCAAGGACAACCTCGTGCGCAGCGGCCGCTGGGACGAGCGCTACAACTACATGGGCTCCGAGCTGCGGGAGCGCGTGGCGGGCATCGTGGGCCTGGGCCGGATCGGCGGGCGCACCCTGGAGTTGCTGGCCAATTTCGGCATGGGCCAGCCCATCGCCTACCACCCCCGCATGGACGAGGCGGCCATGGCGGCGCTGGGCGTGAAGAAGGTGGAGCTGCCCACCCTGATGCAGACCGCGGACTTCGTCATCGTCTCCACCTCCCTCAACGACAGCTCCCGCGGCATGATCGGTAGGGAGGAGCTGGCCCTGATGAAGCCCGATTCCTATCTGATCAACACCGCCC
Organism: uncultured bacterium; assembly: GCA_965369935.1. Taxonomy (GTDB): domain Bacteria; phylum SAR324; class SAR324; order SAR324; family JACQKK01; genus JAPUIH01. The sequence continues at coordinate 232 of CBDUSX010000579.1, read as the reverse complement.
GCGGCCCCATCGTGGACGAGCAGGCGCTGTACGAGGCGCTGAAAGACGGACGCATCGCCGGAGCCTGCCTGGACGTGTTTTCCACCGAGCCCATTGACGGCACCGTGCCGCCTTTCGGGGGGCTGGAGAACGTCATCCTCACCCCCCACGCCCTGCCCATCACCAACGAGTCCGTGCGGGACATGGGGCGCATGGCGCTAAGTTCCATCCTCGATGTCGCCGACGGCAAAAA
>CBDUSX010000578.1:0-1636 GCA_965369935.1 uncultured bacterium | reverse complement strand
TCCTCGGCGGGAATGGCGTATTTCCCTTCGGCCCAGGCGCCCAGGTCTATCAGCTTGCAGCGCTCGGAGCAGAAGGGCCGCCAGGGGTTGCCCTCCCAGGTGGTCAGTTCCCCGCACTGTGCGCAGAGGATCTGCTTCACTTTCCCGGGCGCGGAGTCCTTAGCCGGCTGCGCCATGCTTCACCTTTCCGGCCGGGCGGCCCCGGCGCGCGGCGGCGGGCTTGCGGATGCCCAGGGCGCGCATCTTGGTGCGCAGGGTGTTGCGGTTGATGCCCAGGATGGCCGCGGCCTTGAGTTGGTTGCCGCCGGTGAGGTGCAGCACCTGCCTGATCAGCGGCCGCTCCAGGTGGGCCCCCAGCTTGTCCAGCAGCCCCGGCGTGCCCGCCTCGCAATGCTCGCGGATCAGCGCACCCCACTGTTGCAGCACCGACTGCTCGAAGGCCTCGCCGGGGTCCGCGGGGCCTTCGGGCCCTGCGATGGCGCGGGGCAGGTCGCCCACGTCAATCACGTTGGAGCGCACCATGATCATCAGGCTCTTGACGACGTTGTCCAGCTCGCGCACGTTGCCCGGCCAGTCGTAGGCGGTCAGGCGCGCCATGGCCTCAGCCGTCAGGCCGCGCCGGGGCAGCCCCAGCTTGGCCGCGTCGGCGCGCAGGAAGTGTTCCGCCAGCAGGGGAATGTCCTCGCGCCTCTCTCTTAAAGGCGTGGCCTCGATGGTGAACTGGCTCAAGCGGTAATACAGGTCGGCCCGGAAGGCGCCGGCTTCCACGGCTTCCAGCAGCCCGCGGTTGGAGGCGGCCAGCACCCGCGATTCCAGCCGCAGGGTTTGCAAGCCCCCCACCCGCTGGAACTCGCGCTCCTGCAACAGCCGCAGCAGCTTGGCCTGCAATTCCAGCGGCATGTCGCCGATCTCGTCCAGGAACACGGTGCCGCCGCGGGCGGCTTCCAGCCGGCCCGCCTTGCGCTCCGTGGCGCCGGTGAAGGCCCCTTTCTCGTGGCCGAACAACTCCGCCTCCAGCAGTTCGCGGGGGATGGCCGCGCAGTTGACGGCCACGAACGGCTGCCCGGCGCGCCCGGAGTGGTGGTGGATGGAGCGGGCGATCAGTTCCTTGCCGGTGCCGGATTCGCCCTGAATGAGCACGCTGATATCCGTCTCCGCCACGCGCCCGATGGACTTGTAGATTTCCCGCACCGAGGCGCTCCTGCCGATGAACAGGTCCTGTGCGGCCACCGGTTCCTCCCGCGCTTTGTCCCCCGGCGCCTGTGTGCGCCCGGCCCGGATAGCGTGGGCCGCCCGGCCCGCCAGGGATTCGATCTCGTCAATGTCGAAAGGCTTGGTGAGGTAGTCGAAGGCGCCCAGCTTCATGGCCGTCACGGCATTGTCCATGCTGGCCTGCCCGGTGATCACCGCCACCAGCAGATTCGGGCGCAGGGCGCGCTGGGCGCGCAGGAACGACAGCCCGTCGTCTCCGGGGAGGTTGATGTCCACCATGGCGAAGTCCACGGGCTGCGATTCCAGCAGGGCGGCGGCGTCCTCGGCGCTTTCCGCGAAGTGCAGGCGATGGCCCGCCTCCGCCAGGGTCTTTTCGATCACCCAGCGGATGCTGGCGTCGTCATCCAGCACGAGAATGTCTATG
>CBDUSX010000577.1:0-1642 GCA_965369935.1 uncultured bacterium | reverse complement strand
GCCTTGCGCAGCAGGCCCATAATTCGTTCCAGATCGGCCGGTTCCTTGTACGGTAACGCCCTCGGTGCCCAATTCCCCAATTTAAAATCCGGTTCGATCCGCCGGATTTGCCGCGCAAAGCTCTCCGCTTTCTCAATGTCCTCCAGGGCTGCATAGATCGCCGCCAGGAAAATATTGGGGGTAAGTGAATCAGGAGTGGCCGATTGTACTTCCCCAAGAATGGCAAGGGCCTCCTCGTATTGCTCCAGTAAGAAAAAAGCGTGAGCCAGTGGTCTTAGAAAAGGGAGTGGATGGATGGGAGTCAGCCTTTTGGCTTTCCGAATGGACTCCACCGCCAATGATGGTTTCCCAGCATAAACTTGGATGCGAGCCAAATGGAACAATGCGTCCGCGCTGCCGGGCTGAATAGCTATCGCCTCCTCCAGGGCCGCGATGGCTAGATCGTGTTGCTTCTTCAAGAGGTGGTAGTGGCCAATCACAACATGGGCATCGGCCAGGGTATCGTCAAGTGCGAGTGCATTGTTCGCCAACTCGCGGCAATGCTCAAGGGTGTCTTCGAATGGTTCTTTCCACCCCAGCCTGGCGGAATACAACAAGACGCCCGCCAGCGCCACAAAGGCGGCCGCAAAGTCAGGGTCCAACGCAATTGCCTGCTCATAGAATTTGCAGGCCCTAACCGAACCTTGCCGGTCAAACGTGTTGTTATAAAGGTCTCTCCCGCGCAGGTAGAGATCGTAAGCTTCCGGATTCGTGACGGTTTTCCGCCATACGCGGGCCTGCTCCCCCTCGACCAGCTTCACTTCCAACTCGATTGCGATACTGCGGGTGATCTCGTCCTGGAGGGTGAAAATATCCTTGAGCTCCCGGTCGTAGCGTTCCGCCCACAGGTGATCGCCAGTGGTGGCCTCTACAAGCTGGGCAGTGATACGCACGCGATCTCCCGCCTTGCGCACACTACCCTCCAGCACGAATTTGACGCCCAACTCCTCACCTACCCGGCGCACGTCGGTGGGCTTGCCCTTGTAGGCGAAGACCGAGTTGCTTGCGATCACGAACAGCCTGCGCAGTTTCGACAGGTCGGTAATTATGTCCTCAGTCAGCCCATCGCTGAAATATTCCTGCTCCGGGTCGCCACTCATGTTCACAAATGGCAGCACGGCGATGGAAGGCCGGCTGGGCAGTTCAAGGGAAATACCTCCGGGCAACAAAGAAGCGGCGGAGACGGGCTCCGGTCGCTCAACCTGCTTACCACCTTCCGATTGCGTGAGGTTCACGCTATACGCCCGCACCGGCTCGGCGATGTTCTTCACCTCCTGCTCGCCAAGGTATTCGTATTCCAGGTCTAATTTCGCCCGCACCTGATCGTGTACAGGCCGCGAGATGCAAACACCCCCCGGCTCGGCCAAGGCTTCCAGCCGCGCCGCGACATTGACCCCGTCCCCGTAGATGGCGTCGTCCTTCACCACCACGTCGCCCAGGTTGATGCCGATGCGGAAGTCCATGCGGCGGTCGTCGGAGAGGTCGGTATTTTTCTTGGCAAGCTCGCGCTGGATTTCCACGGCGGAACTGACCGCATCCACCACGGAAGCGAATTCGGCCAGGATGGCGTCGCCCTTGGCGTCCACCACGCGGCCGCGATGTT
>CBDUSX010000576.1:0-1650 GCA_965369935.1 uncultured bacterium | reverse complement strand
GCGGCGGAACTAGAGGAACATCCGGTAGGCGGGGTTGGCGGTCTCTTCCACGTAAGCGTAGTGGAGGTTGCCGAGAAAGGCCTGGAACTTTTGCTGGTCGCCGGCGGGAATTTCGAAGCCCACCAGCACCCGCCCGAAGTCCCCGCCGTGCATGCGGTAGTGAAACAGGGAGATGTTCCAGTTTTCGCTCATGGCGGCGAGAAAGTCCGTCAGCGCCGTGGGGCGTTCGGGAAACTCGAAGCGGTAGAGCACCTCCCCCTGCAATTCCCCCACGCGGCCGCCCACCATGTGGCGCACGTGGGTCTTGGCCAGTTCGTTGTCGGTGAGGGCCAGGTGCTCGAAGCCGTGCTTGTCCATCAGCCGCTCGAACTCCGTGGTTTCCGCGTCGCTGGCGACGCCCACCCCCACGAAGATATGGGCCTCGCCGCGGCTGGAGAGGCGGTAGTTGAATTCGGTGATGTTGCGCTCTCCCATCACGTGCTCGCAGAAGAACTTCAGGGAGCCCGGCTTTTCCGGGATGGTGACCGCGAACAACGCCTCGCGCTTCTCCCCGGTCAGAGCGCGCTCGGCGACGAATTGCAGGCGGTTGAAGTTCATGTTGGCGCCGGAATTCACCGCCACCAGATTCAGGCCCCGCAGGCCATGGGCCTGCACGTACTTTTTCAGTCCCGCCACCCCCAGCGCCCCGGCCGGCTCCATGACGGAGCGGGTGTCCTCATAAATGCTCTTGATGGCGGAGCAGACCTGATCGGTGGTGACGGTGATGATCTCGTCCACGAAGGCCTGCACCAGCTTGAAGGTCAGGGCGCCCACCTCCTTCACCGCCACGCCGTCGGCGAAAATGCCCACCTCGGACAGCACCACCCGCTCGCCGGATTCCAGGGACTGGCGCATGGCGCTGCTGTCGTCCGGCTGCACGCCCACGATGCGGGTTGCGGGCTTCAGCGATTTCAGGAAGCCGGCGATGCCGCTGATCAACCCCCCACCTCCGACGGGCACGAACACCACGTCCACGTCCGGGCATTGCTGGAGAATCTCATGGGCGATCGTGCCCTGCCCGGCGATGACGAGCGGATCGTCGAAGGGATGGATGAAGGTGCCGCCGGATTCGGCCACCAGCGATGCGCAGTGGGCGGCCGCCTCGGAGTAGCTGTCTCCGGTCAGCACGACCTCCGCCCCCTGCTGCCGGACGGCTTCCACCTTGATGGCGGGCGAAGTGCGGGGCATCACCACCGTGGCCGCGATGCCCAGGTGCCTGGCGGACAGGGCCACCCCCTGGGCGTGATTGCCCGCCGAGGCGCAGATGACTCCCGCCGCGCGTTCCGCATCGCTCAGGTGAGCCATGCGGTTGAAGGCGCCGCGGATTTTGAAGGAAAAGGCCGGCTGCAGGTCCTCCCGCTTGAGCAGCACCCGGTTTTCGCAGGCCAGGGACAGATTTTGCGCCACGTCCAGCGGCGTGCGCAGGGCCACGTCGTAGACGCGGGCGGTGAGCACCTGCTTGAACAGGTTTTCCATTTCCGGAACGGTCTGGCTGTCCATCTTTGCCGTCTGACTCCCAGGTAGGGGTGGGGGTGAAGCCTGCTCCCGGCGTAATCCAGCTTACCGGGAATCTTCCCCACCTAACCGGGTTTTCCCTTACAGGTCAATATT
>CBDUSX010000575.1:0-1669 GCA_965369935.1 uncultured bacterium | reverse complement strand
GCCAAACCTTGGAGCGTAAATCCATGAGCGAAAAGTTGAACAAGATCAGCTCGCGCGTCACCCAGCCCAAGTCCCAGGGCGCCTCCCAGGCCATGCTCTACGCCACGGGCATGAGCGAGGAAGACATGAGCAAGGCGCAGGTGGGCATTTCCGCCGTGTGGTGGGAAGGCAACCCGTGCAACATGCACCTGCTGGACCTGGCCCTCAAGGTGAAGGAAGGCGTGGAGGCCGCGGGGATGGTGGGCATGCGCTTCAACACGGTGGGGGTGAGCGACGGCATATCCATGGGCACGCCGGGCATGACCTATTCCCTGCAATCCCGCGACCTGATCGCCGATTCGGTGGAAACGGTGATGGGGGGCCAGTGGTACGACGCCAACATCTCCCTGCCCGGCTGCGACAAGAACATGCCCGGCGTGGTGATGGCCATGGCGCGGCTCAACCGCCCGTCCCTGATGATCTACGGCGGCACCATCAAGCCCGGCGTCAGCCGGGAGGGCAAACCCCTGGACGTGATCTCCGCATTCCAGAGCTATGGGGAATGCCTGAGCGGGACGATGGACGATGAAGGCCGCCTGGACGTGGTGCGAAACGCCATTCCCGGCGCCGGCGCCTGTGGCGGCATGTACACGGCCAACACCATGTCTTCCGCCGTGGAGGCCATGGGCATGAGCCTGCCCGGCTCCTCCTCCACGCCCGCCATGGACCCTAAAAAGCTGGAGGAGTGCCTGGCCGCCGGAGCGGCGGTGCGCAACCTGATGGAAAAGGACATCAAGCCCCGCGACATCATGACCCGCGAGGCCTTCGAGAACGCCATGGTGGTGGTGATGGTGCTGGGCGGCTCCACCAACGCCGTGCTGCACCTGATCGCCATGGCCCGGGCGGCGGAGGTGAAGCTGACCATTGACGACTTCCAGGCGGTGAGCGACCGCATCCCCTTTCTGGCGGACCTGAAGCCCAGCGGGCAGTACGTGATGGAAGACCTGCACAACGTGGGCGGCGTGCCCGCGGTGATGAAGTACCTGCTGGAAAAAGGCGTCATCAAAGGAGACTGCCTCACCGTGACGGGCAAGACCATCGCGGAAAACCTGGAGCCCTTCCCCGGCCTGGCGAGCGGGCAAAAGGTGATCAAAGACTGGGAGACGCCCATCAAGCCCACGGGCCACCTGACCATCCTGAAAGGAAACCTGGCCCCGGATGGCGCGGTGGCCAAGATCACCGGCAAGGAGGGCTCGCGCTTTGCGGGCCCGGCCAACGTGTTCGACGGGGAGGAGGACATGCTGGCCGCCCTGGAGCAAAACAAGATCAACAAGGGCGACGTGATCGTGATCCGCTTCGAGGGCCCCAAGGGCGGCCCCGGCATGCCCGAAATGCTCACCCCCACCTCCGCCATCGTAGGCGCGGGGCTGGGCAACGACGTGGCGCTGATTACCGACGGGCGGTTTTCCGGCGGCTCCCACGGCTTCATCGTGGGCCACGTCACCCCGGAGGCCCAGGAAGGCGGGGCCATCGCCCTGCTCCGGAACGGCGATGCAATCACCATTGACTCGGAGACCCGCACGATGTCGGTGGATTTGAGCGACGAGGAGCTGGCCAAGCGCAAGGCCGCCTGGACCGCGCCGCCCTACAAGGCCACCCGCGGCACGCTCTACAAGTACATCAAGAACGT
>CBDUSX010000574.1:0-1676 GCA_965369935.1 uncultured bacterium | reverse complement strand
GGGGCTTCCCCGGAAAGGAGCATGATGTCCGCGCAGCACCGCAAGTTCTGGGGATGGGGGGTGGCCGAGATGGACCTGGACGGCCCGGCGAAGAAGAAGCTGGCCTCCACCATGTGCGAGCGCTTCGGCCTGAGCGGCCTGGAGCCCCGCGATCCGCCCACGATCGAGGAGCTGGAGTTGCGCGCCCCGCGGGTGAAGCCCCCCGCCGCCCTGGAAGCCATCTGCTCCGTGGAGCCGGAGGCGCGGGCCGGCCACACCTACGGCAAGAGCATCAGGGACGTGATCCGGGCTTTCCAGCGGGACTTTTCCAACCCGCCGGATATGGTGGCCTATCCCAAGGACGAGGGGGACGTGGCCGCCCTGCTGGACTGGTGCGGCTCCAGCGGCGTGGCGGCCATCCCCTACGGCGGGGGCTCCAGCGTGGTGGGGGGCGTGGAGCCGCTGGTGGGGGAGCGCTACAAGGGGGCGGTGTCCATTGACCTGATGCACCTGGACAAGGTGCTGGAGATTGACAAGACCTCCCGCGCCGCCAACATCCAGGCGGGCACCTACGGCCCGGCCCTGGAGGAACAGCTGCGGCCCCACGGCCTGACCCTGCGCCACTACCCGCAATCCTTCGAGTTCTCCACCCTCGGGGGCTGGATCGCCACGCGCTCCGGGGGCCACTACGCCACCCTGTACACCCACATTGACGACTTCGTGGAATCCACCCGCAGCGTCACGCCCCGGGGCCTGCTGGAATCCCGCCGCCTGCCCGGCTCCGGCGCGGGCCCCAGCCCGGACCGCATGATGATCGGCTCGGAGGGCATCCTGGGCATCATCACCTCGGCCTGGATGCGCCTGCAAGACCGCCCCACCTTCCGGGCCAACACCTCGGTGTTCTTCGCGGATTTCATGGCCGCCGCGCAGGCCGTGCGCGCCCTGGCCCAGGCGGGGCTGTACCCGGCCAACGTGCGCATTCTCGATCCCACCCAGGCCCTGCTGAGCGACGCCGGGGACGGCAGCCGGGCGGTGATGGTGCTGGGCTTCGAATCGGCGGATCATCCCCTGGAGGCCTGGATGGCCCGCGCCCTGGAATGCTGCGCCGACCACGGCGGCAGCTGGGACGAGCAGGGCGCCGCCTCCACCAGCGACGAGAGCGTGACCCGCAAGGACGCGGCCGGGGCCTGGCGCAACAGCTTCATCACCGCGCCTTACCTCGGCAACGCCCTCACCTCCATGGGCATCATCTCCTCCACCTTCGAGACCGCCATCACCTGGGAGCGCTGGCCGTCGTTTCACGCCGCGGTGATGGAGGCCACCCAGAAGGCGGTCAACGAGGTCTGCGGCCAGGGGCTGGTGGCCTGCCGCTTCACCCACGCCTATCCGGACGGCCCGGCGCCCTACTACTCCATCCTGGCGCCGGGAAAAACCGCCGACATGCTGAAACAGTGGGAGGACATCCGCGCCGCCGCCTCCGACGTGGTGATGGAACTGGGCGGCACCATCACCCACCACCACGCCGTGGGGCGCGACCACCGCCCCTGGTACGACAAGCAGCGCCCGGACGCCTTCGCCGCCGCCCTCAGCGCCGCCAAGCAGGCCCTGGACCCGGCCGGCATCCTCAACCCCGGCGTGCTGATAGACCCGGCGTAGGGGGACGGCGGAATATGTGCCCTTCCGTGAGGCAACCCAAC
>CBDUSX010000573.1:0-1693 GCA_965369935.1 uncultured bacterium | reverse complement strand
GGGGCGTGAAGCGCCACTCCCGCCCCGGCGGCAGCTCGAAATCCAGGGGCGACGCGCTCTCCGCGCCGGGGAGGAACTCGCGCACGCCGAGCACCAGCGCGGGCCGTTCGCCTTTTGTATAGACCCGCAGCTTGCGGGGCAGGCGCAGGGGCGCCCCTGCATTGAGGGGAATGCTCAGGTAGTCCCGGTATTCCACCCGGTAGACCGTGCGCCCCGCCCGCTGCTTGCTCCAGCGCCGGGGCAGCCCGTGGCCGTCCAGCCAGAAGGTGTAGCTGAACTCCCCCCGCGCCATGCGCGCCTGTCCTTCGGGCAGCCACTCGCCGCCCGCGCCGGCGAAGGCGGATTCGGACACGCGCCCGGTGACCATCATCAGGAACTCAGGGGGCGTGATGTCCAGCTCGATCCAGCGCTCGCGGTTTTCCCTGTTGTTCGCGCCCAGGAAATAGGTGTCGTGGGTATAGTCCAGCAGCAGCATCCGCTCCTCGTCGAAGCGAAACTCCAGCACCAGCGAGCCCGCGAGGCGGGTCAGCATCTGAAACCGGTAGGCGCCGGGGGCGCTGCCGAACAGGATGAACTCCCCGGATTCCGTCTCTCCCGCGTAGGTGAAGCGCATTGAGCCCGTGGCGCGGAAGGGCAGCAGGGGCCCGGGCGCCAGAAACGGGCGGTAGGCGGAAACGTCGAGGGAGGTCTGGACGAATTGGGTCTGCGGTGTGGTGCAGGCGGCCAGCACGGCCAGCCACAGCGCGGCGAAAATTCGCGCCGGCAGGCGCATCCGTAGCGCGGCGGGAATCCACGCCGGCACACGCACCCGCGGCGGCGGCGGGGCTACTTCTTCATGAAGTGTTTTTCGGCGGCGAAAAATAATCCGAGGTAAATGGCGCATATGACGAGGAACGTCGCGAGGACTTGGAACTCATGCATGGCGACCTTTTCGGTGCAAGAACGGAACGGGTCAACATCCGCGGCCCTTGGGCGCATCCCGCCGCGGGGCGGTTCCCGGCCAGTATTGGCGACTTGTATGCAGGTTACCCGCCTGCGCGGGCCTGTCAAGAGCGATTCTTCCCAACCGTCTGTTCACACGCGGCAATTTCGGTTGCGCCTCCCGGCCTCCTATGCAAAGCTTTAGCGTTGTATTTGCCGTATTTACACAGTTGTGCGCCGGCGGAAGCGGCCCGGAATGTGCCGCCCGTCCCCGGTTGAAACAGTTCAATCAGACAGACTTGGAGGAACGCTTGATGAGGCTTTTGACACTCGCGGCGGCGCTCGCGATATTGCTGACCGTTGCCGGCCATTCGGCCCTGGCGGCGGGATCCGCGGCGAAGGGCAAGCAGGTCTATATGACCAACTGCATCGCCTGCCACAACGTTGACCCGTCCAAGCCCGGCGCCATAGGCCCGGAGGTCAAGGGAGCGTCCAAGGCGCTGCTCACCGCGCGGGTGATCTCCGCCAGCTATCCCAAGGGTTACAAGCCCAAGCGTCCCACCAAGATGATGCCGCCCCAACCCCACTTGAAGGCGAGCATTGCCGACCTGGCGGCGTACCTCAAGTAGCGGCCGCGGAGTTGCTCCGCGGAGTCGCCCCGAAGACGTGGCGGCCCGCCGGGCAACCGATGGGCGAGGCTATGCTGAAAGTACCGGGCCACATTCCCCGATAGCTCAGCTGGTAGAGCAGGTGGCTGTTAACCACCGGGCCG
>CBDUSX010000572.1:0-1702 GCA_965369935.1 uncultured bacterium | reverse complement strand
AGTTGCTGAAGGGCAGCGGCGCCTTCGTCAAGTCGGTGCTGCTCCACCACGTCCCCTAGCCCGCCCCCCATCGGCAAAGCCGCGTCCGGAGCCGTTTTGCCAGCCGCCTCGACACCACGTTGACACAGCCTTTGCCGTTGACAGCGCGGAGGGGCGGACGCTATGATGAGGGCCGTTTTAAATATCCTTTTTGAATCAATGGTTTACATTTCGCCCACGGGATTGCCATGAGCGGCAAGCAGCAACCGGTGATTGCCGCGGTGGCGGACACGCCCCTGGAAGGGGGCAAGGTCGCGGACGGGGCGAGCGTCCTGCAAGTGCAGGCGCGGGCGGCCCAGGCGGCCCTGGCCGAGGCGGGGCTGACCCTGAAGGACGTGGACGGCCTGCTGGTCTCGGGCACCTGGGGCGTGCCGGGGCCGGGGCAGATGATGGCGCTCACCGTGGCCGAATACCTGGGCCTCCAGCCCCGCCTGCTGGACGGCACCAATATCGGCGGCTCCTCCTTCAACGCCTTCATTTCCCATGCGGCCATGGCCGTGCAGCAAGGCTATTGCGACACGGCCCTCATCCTGTACGGCAGCACCCAGCGCAGCGAGTCCAGCCGCAACCTGGCCGGGCGCCCGCCGGTGCTCAACATGCAGTGGGAGACGCCCTGGGGCATTCCGACCCCGGTGGGCTCCTACGCCATGGCGGCCATGCGCCACATGCACGAGTTCGGCACCACCAGTGAGCACCTGGCCGAAATCGCCGTGGCCACGCGCAAGTGGGCCGCCCTCAATCCGGCGGCCACCATGCGCGACCCGATGACCATCGAGGACGTGCTGAACTCCACCATGATTGCCGATCCCCTGCATCTGTTCGACTGCTGCCTGGTCACCGACGGAGGAGGGGCGGTGGTGGTGACCACGGCGGAGCGGGCGCAGGACCTGAAGAAAAAACCGGTGCTGATCCGGGGATACGGGGAAGCCATGACCCACGCCAACATTGCCTCCATGCCCGACCTCACCGTCACCGCCGCGGCGATGAGCGGAAAGCGGGCCATGGAAATGGCCGGGGTGAGGCACGATGACATAGATGTGGTGGAAATCTACGACTCCTTCACCATCACCGTGCTGCTGAGCCTGGAATCCCTGGGCTTCTGCAAGCACGGCGAGGGCGGGGCGTTCGTCTCCGGGCAGCGCACCGCGCCGGGCGGAGAATTCCCCCTCAACACCAACGGCGGGGGCCTGTCCTATGCCCACCCGGGCATGTACGGCATATTCACCATCATCGAGGCCTGCCGGCAGCTGTGGGGGGAGTGCGGGGAACGGCAGGTGCCCGATGCGAAGATCGCCCTGGCCCACGGCACCGGAGGCGTCCTTTCCAGCACCGCCACCGTCATTCTTTCCAACGGCTGAGCCGATCCAGCGATCGAGGTCACGCGATGTACGAGAAGCCCCTGCCCGTCATAGATGCGGAATCGGCGCCCTTCTGGGAGGCCGCCAAGGCCCACAAGCTGGTGCTCCAGCACTGTACGGACTGCGGCAAGTTCATTCATTACCCCCGCGCCGTCTGCCCCCACTGCAACGGCCAGAACCTGGACTGGCGGGACGTCAGCGGAGAGGGCACGATCCATTCCTTCACCGTGGCGCGCCGCCCGGCGGGCCCGGCGTTCAAGCAGGACGTGCCCTACGTGATCGTGCTGGTTGACCTCAAGGAGGGG
>CBDUSX010000571.1:0-1705 GCA_965369935.1 uncultured bacterium | reverse complement strand
CTCCGCGTTGCTGAGGAGCGCGTGAAGCGCGCGTCTCGAAGTACGCGGAGTCCGTTGCCGTCCGGGCGGCGCGGTGCGGTCAATAGCGGCGCGTCAATAACCTCTATATTCCAGCAGCACCTCGTAATCCCCCTCCCCGGCCTTGCGGGCCGCCAGGACGATTTTGCCCCTGGAAACCTCGACCTTCCCGGAGAACTCCGCTCCGCGCCTATGCAGTTCCGTCCAGCGGCCGCCCGCCACCACGGCCGCCTCGCGCGCTCCGGGCACGGCCAGCCGGAAGGATTGTGTGCGCCCGGCGCGCAGCATGCGCTCCAGGGGGGCGTGCAGGGTTGCGTCGGATTCGGCGAAGGCGGCGTAGGCGACCGGAAATCCGGCCCGCTCCCCACCGCCCCTGGCCGCCCGCACCAGATAGTCCAGCACCCACTCGTAGGAAGTTCCCTGGCCTTGCGCCCCGGCGAAGACCCGCAGGGTGTAGGTCCCTGAGCGGGGAAACGCCGCGCGCAGCACATAGGCGGAGCCTTCGCGCTGGCAAAAGGTGAGCGCGGCGGGCAGGCGCCGCCCGGCGGCCCGCAACTCCGCATGCAGCTTCACGCCCGGCGGGGCGGTCATCCGCGCTTCCAGGTCGGCGCCGGTGACGATCAGGCCCTGCGGATGGCTGTCCAGCCCCAGGCCGTGGCGGAAAAAGCCGGACTTGAGCAGGGGCAGCGCCTCGAATTCCGCCAGGGAGAGCGGACGCTTCAGCAGCTGCCAGGACGTGTCTTCAGGGAAATGGCCGTAGATGAAGGCTTCCGGCGGGGCGAGAAAATAATGTCCGTCGAAGCGCCGCTCGTATTTGCGTCCCACGTAGGCGCCTGCGCCCCAGGTGGCGTCCAGCAGTTGCCAGCGCCCCTCCAGCTTGACCGCGTTCCAGGCGTGGCCCGGTCCCTCCCGGAAGCGCCGGCCCGGGCGGTAGGCATAGCCCTTGGAATGGCCGTGGATGGTGACCGCCTCCAGCCCTCCCGCGCGGCACAACTGCTCGTACAACTCCGCGATGCCGCCGCAGAGGGCCCTGCGCCGGGCCAGGGCTTGCCCCCCAGCGTCCCTGCCGCCGTCTCCGCCGGACGGGCGCTCAGTCTGCCGCGGGCGGCCCGTGTCGTAGGCGATGCGGTTGGTGATCCAGCGATAGATGGCGCGTGCCGCCTCCCGCTGATTCGCGGCGGGCCGCAAGAGGCAGGCCGCCAGACGCTCCACGGAGGCTTCCTCCGCGCGGGGAATGTCGAGGGCGTGATGGTCTATGCGGCGCCAAGGCGCATCCGGCTCCACCGGGGCAGGCACAGAGGTGGACGCGGAAGCGCGCCGCATCGGTTGGGGTCGCTGCATGTCCGTTCCGGAAAGGCCTTAGGGCGCTACCTGCGCTCGGCCTTGAGGATGGCGGCGACCAGCATTTCCAGTTCCCGGTCGCCCTCGAAGGTGGCGCCGTGGGCCGCCTTGATGTCGCGCAGGTGGATCAGCGCCTCCTTCGCCGCTTCGAGCAGGTCCTGCGCCGCTTCCTGGGAGATTTCCCGCTCGAGGGAGGTCCCACCCCCGAATTCGCTCATTGCTCCTTGCCTCCTATGCCCCGCAGGCTCGCTTCCGTGCCCGGCGGGCAGGTGATGAATCTTTCTGCGCCCGATTGTATACATTTCCTATAAACATTTCTCCCATAAATGAGTGCCGCAAAACGGGG
>CBDUSX010000570.1:0-1713 GCA_965369935.1 uncultured bacterium | reverse complement strand
AATCAATCATTGGATAGAGGCGGAGCACAAATCTTGACCGAAGCATCCTCCAGCCTGCCCGGTGCGCCGCTGATCGTCGCGCGGTTCTCCGAAATCACCCTCAAGGGCCTCAACCGGCCCTCTTTCGAAAAGCGCATGGAGCGCAACGCCGCGCTGCACCTGGAGCCCCACGGCCCCTGGAAAATTCGCCGCGAACGCGCGCGGCTGGTGCTCAGCGGGGGCGAGGACGCCGCCACCGCCGTGGCCATTCTGCGGGGGCTGCCCGGCATCGCCAACGTAAGCCTGACCCACCCCGTGCCCAGGGAGGAGGCGCCGCTGAGCGAGGCCGCCCTGGCCCTGACCGCATCCATCCTGGCGCACAAGCCCGCTCCGGCCGGGCGGCCGCTCACCTTCCGGGTGGAGGTGGAGCGCAAGGACAAGCGCTATCCCCGCCAATCCATGGAGGTGGCGGCCCAACTGGGCACGGCGATTCTGGAACGCTTCCCGGCGCTCAAGGTGAATCTGGGCGCCCCGGATTTCACGGTGATGGTGGAAATCTGGGAGGACGGCGCCCTGCTGTTCGAGGAGAAGCTGCCCGGCCCCGGCGGCCTGGCGGTCGGCTCCAGCGGCAAGGCGGTGTGCCTGGTCTCCGGCGGCATTGACAGCCCGGTGGCGGCCTATTTGATGATGACCCGCGGCTGCCCGGTGGTGCACCTCAACTTCCACAGCTTTCCCTTCATCGGGGAGCAGAGCAAGGAGAAGGTGCACGACCTGGTGCGGCTGCTGGCCCGCTACCAGCCGGCCAGCCGGCTCTACGTGGCCCCCTTCGCCGTGATCCAGCAGGCCATCCGCGACCACTGCCCCGAGGGTCTGCGCACCATCCTTTACCGGCGCCTGATGAACCGGGTGGCCAACGGCGTGGCGGAGCGGGAAGGGGCCCTGGCCCTGGTCACCGGAGAGTCCATGGGCCAGGTGGCCAGCCAGACCATGGAGAACATCTACGTGATCCAGCAGGCGGCGGCCTTCCCGGTGTTGCAGCCCCTGATCGGCATGTCCAAGGAGAAGATCATCCAGGTGGCCCGGCAGATCGGCACCTATCCCATCAGCATCCGCCCCTACCCGGACTGCTGCACCCTGTTTCAACCCCGCCGCCCGGAAACCCGCTCCAAGCCGGAGCGGGTCGACCGGGCCGAGGCCGCCCTGCCCGTCGAGGAGTTGGTGGCCGAGTGCCTGGCCGGATTGGAAGTGACCGACTATGGCCCCCAGTACTACCCCGTCCAGTGGTAAACCCGCCCCGGGAGACCGGGCGCGGGTCACCATGGAGCGCATCGGCGCCCAGGCCATGGCCATCGCCAGCCTGCACGGATTCACCCTGCTCGTCCCGCGCGGTCTGGTGGGGGAGGAAGCGGAGGTGGAGTTGGAAGCGGTGCATCCCCGCTACGCCGTGGCCCGGCAGGTGGAACTGCTGCGCCCCGCGCCGGAGCGCGTGAGCCCGCCCTGCGCGCATTTCGGCGTGTGCGGCGGCTGCGACTGGCTGCACGTGGATTATACGTGCCAATTGGACTTCAAACGGCAGGTGCTGGAAGACCAACTCACCCGCATCGGAAAAATCACCCCCCCGGCGGACTGGCGGATCACTCCAGCGGAAAGCAAGCTGGAATACCGGGACAAGCTGGACTTTGCCATCGCAAGGGAAAATACGCACAAAGAGGCGCAGGCAGAACCCGGAACGGA
>CBDUSX010000569.1:0-1724 GCA_965369935.1 uncultured bacterium | reverse complement strand
CTTGCCTAACCTCCTGCATTCCTTTATAAGCCAAGCCAATGCGCGGCGGGGGCCGGTGCCCCGCATGCGGCCGCTGGAAAATTTACCTCACGGCAGCGAAACTTCAGCCATGGCAAAGGCGGCGAAAACCCAGGGGCGGGGAGACTGGAAAAAGCGCCTGCTCTCCGGCGACCGCAAAGCCCTGGCGCGGGCCATCAGCGCGGTGGAGGACGAGACGGCGGATGCCGGGCAGGTGCTGGCCGCGGCGAAGGGCCACACGGGCAAGGCGCTGCTGGTGGGCTTCACCGGCGCGCCGGGGGTGGGCAAGTCCACCCTGCTCAGCGCCTACGTGCGCGAACTGCGCAAGCGGAATCTGGCCGTGGGTGTGGTGGCGGTGGATCCCACCAGCCCGGTGAGCGGCGGGGCCATCCTGGGGGACCGCGTGCGCATGGCCGAACACAGCCGGGACGAGGGCGTGTTCGTGCGCTCCCTGGCCTCGCGGGGGCATTTGGGGGGGCTGACCCGCACGGCGGCACAGGTGGTGGACGTGATGGACGCGGCGGGGCGGGAGGTGATCGTCGTGGAGACGGTGGGCACGGGGCAGTCGGAGGTCGAGGTCTCCGGGCTGGTGCGCACCAACGTGGTGGTCTGCACGCCGGGGATGGGGGACATGATTCAGGCCCTGAAAGCCGGCGTGCTGGAAACCGCCCACGTGCTGGTGGTCAACAAGGCCGACATGCCCCTGGCCGGCACGGCGCTGAACCAGTTGCGGGAGGCGCTGGCCATGAGCCCCCGCGAGGGTTGGCAGGTGCCCGTGCTCTCCACCACCGCCACCACGGGCGAGGGCGTAGGGGAACTGGCCGATGCCATCGAGGCCCACGGCAGGCAATTGAAACCCGGCAAGCGGAAGAAGGCGGCGGCCGCAAGCGCGCAATCCGCCTCCGGCGGGTTGAGCGGGGAGGACCTGAAGCGGCTGGCCGGGCGGGACCGGTTCAACAAGCTGGTGGGCGTCGAATTCGTCGAAGGCGGGCCGGGGCGGGCGGTGGTACGCATCAAGGTGAAAAAGACCCACCTCAATTTCCATGGCTACTGCCACGGCGGGGTGATTTTCACCCTGGCCGATGCGGCGTTCGGGCTGGCCAACAACTCCCGCGGCGCCGTCTCCGTGGCTATTTCCGTGCACCTGACCTTCGCCAACCCGGTGCGCGAGGGGGATGAACTGACGGCCACGGCCACGGAAATCACCCGCCGCAGGCGCATCAGCACCTACCGCATCGAGGTGGAACTGGCCGGCGGTACCCCGGTCTCCACCTTCACCGGCACCGCCTACAGCACGGGCGAGACCGTGGATCGCTGAGTGGGGGCCGGGCGCAGGAATTGTCCGGACGCAGGACATGCCTTCCCGCGGGCGGGGACTCTGACCCGCGAAAAGTCCGCGGAAACAATTTTCTTCACAAACTGGCTGTAACGGGTTATTCCCTTCCTGCACGTCAAGGGCCTCAAAAACGGTGCGGCCAAACTCGCGGCCTGGAACGCCGGCGCAGGGCCGATTCCGGCGAATGCAGCAAGTGATTTGAGGCACCGGATGTCAATCGGAAAGCTCGGCTATTACCTCACCCTCACGTGGCTCGCGTCCATAATAGTCCGGGAATTCCTGTTGATTATCTATTGCTCCAGTTACCGCTTTCGCATCTGGTGGTACCGCCGGCAGGGGCGGAATGTAGACGCGCACGCCATCATCGCGG
>CBDUSX010000568.1:0-1730 GCA_965369935.1 uncultured bacterium | reverse complement strand
CCCGCACCGGGCGGACGAGTATACATCAGCCTTTGCGGAGCGCAGGCCATGAACAGATTCGAGGGAAAGGCGGCCTTCGTCACCGGGGCCAGCCGGGGCATCGGACGCACCATCGCCCTGCGTCTGGCCGAAGAGGGGGCCGACGTGGCCGTGCACTACCGCGAGCAACGCGAGGCGGCGGAGCAGCTGGCCGGGGAAATCCGCGCCCTGGGCCGCAGGGCCGAGGCCTTGGGCGGGGACGTGCGCAAGGAGGCCGACGTGCGGGCCATGGTGGCCGCGGCGGAGGCGGCCTTCGGCAAGATCGGGGTGTGGATCAACAACGCCGGCGTGGAGTACGAGGAGCCCCTGGACGAGATCGAGGAGCAGCACTGGGAGGAGACCTTCGCGGTCAACGTGAAGGGGCTGTTCTATTGCTCCCGCGCGGCGGCCGCCCACATGCTGGCCCACGAGGGCGGGGTGATCGTCAACATCGCCTCCCGCTTCGGCTTCATCGGCGATCCGACTTCCCTGCCCTACGGCGCGTCCAAGGCGGCGGTCATCAACATCACCAAGGCCCTGGCCAAGCACTACGCGCCCCGGGTGCGCGTCAACGCCGTGGCTCCGGCCTACACCCCGACCGACATGATGGCCCACGTATCCGAGGAGTACATCGCGCGCTTCAACGCCGCCACGCCCCTGGCCCGTGTGACGCGCCCGGAGGACACCGCGGCCGCCGTGGCCTTCCTGGCTTCGGAGGAGGCCTCTTTCACCACCGGCGCCACCCTGTTGGTGGATGGGGGCTACACCCTGAAATGACGCTTCCCCTCCGGGAGCCGCCCCTTGGGTCAGCCGTCGTGGGGATCGGAAGGGGCGGCGGTTCTTGCCGCGAGCAGGCGCTTCAGGTAATCCAGCGGCCGCCCGTCAATGGCGGCGAGGCCGAGGGCGATCAGGATCATGCCCACGATTTGCCCCGGCTCCAGCACCTCATCAAGAATGGTGATGCCCAGACACAGGGCGCTCACCGGAATGAGGAAGGTGACGAGCATCAGATTCGTGGCGCCGGACGCCGCCAGGATCCGGAAGTAAATCACGTACGCCAAGGCGGTGCTGGGCAGCGCCAGCCCCGCCAGCGCTCCCCAGGTCACCAGGCCGGGCATGGGCAGGTTCCAGGGCTGGTCCACGGCCAGGGCGATGGGCAGCATCATCACGGTGGTGGCGGTCAGCTGGCCGGCGGCGGTCACCAGCGGTGGCGTGTCCCTGAAGCGCCGCCCGTAAATTCCGGCGAGGGCATAGGAAACCGTGGCGGCGAGCACCGCAAGCTGGGCAATCACGTTCGCCCCCAGGCCGTGCAGGGCATCGGGCCCGATCATGACCGTGACGCCGGCCAGGCCGCACAGCACCCCGGCGAGCCGGTTCGCCGTCAGGCGCTCCTCCCTGGTGAGGACGTGTGCGAACAGCACGGCAAAAAGAGGGGTGGCCGCGGTCAGGATCGAGGCCAGACCGCTGGCAATCTGGGTCTGTCCCCACAGGATCAGGCTGAAAGGAATGAGGTTGTTCAAGAGACCCATCACCAGCAACGCGCGCCAGGTCCGCAACGAGCCGGGCATTCTGCCGCCGCTTGCGCGCACCACCACGTTCAGCGCGATCGCCGCGACGCCCACCCGTCCCAGCACGGCGGTGAAAGGGGGAAGCTCGGCCAGGGCGACCTCGCCAAAGAAGAACGATCCTCCCCACAGAATGGACAGGGTGAC
>CBDUSX010000567.1:0-1733 GCA_965369935.1 uncultured bacterium | reverse complement strand
GGCAGAGTGGTACGGTTAAAGATCGCGCCTCTGATTCACACCAAGGCCAAATCCGCCCTGGAGCGCCGGCAGCTGCTGGCGCGCGTGCGAGACACCATCGTCCGCAACTTCGAATCCATCAAAATGGAATGGCCCTGCCAGCCCGCCCGGCAGCCAGCGGCCTGAAGATAAGGGCACGGCCGCAGGCACAGCCCCGCCTGAGCGGGGGCTAGAGCTTGCGCCGTTTGGCCTGCCAGTGCTCCTCCAGGTTGTGGGTGAGCTGCTCGCTGAGGTGGCAGAAGGCCTGCTCGCGGGCGTAGGTGGCCATGTATTCGCGGAATTTGTCCAGGGGCTCGGTTTCCACGCGGATGGCCTTGCGGTTGCCCCCGGCGCTGACCATGCCCGAGCCCACCGCATTGGCCACGGCCTCTTCCACCGCGGCGTCCAGTTTTTCCGGGGCGTGCACCTCGTTGACCAGGGTCCGCGTCTCCGGTTCATCCACGTAGAAGGTCCTGTCGAACATGATGGCCTGGCGGGCCAGACGCTCCCCCATGAAGCGGGGCAGGCGCATGTTGGCCACGCCGGGGATGATGCCCTCCTTGCGCGCGGGCAGGTTGATGTAGGCGCCGGCCTCGGCGATCACGTAGTCCACCACCAGCAGCAACTGGCAGCCCCCGCCGATGGCGAAGGCGTCCACCACGGCCATCCAGGGCTTTTCCTCGGTTTGTTCCGGCTCGCCGGGATGGTAGTCCGCGCCGGCCAGCCCCCGGTAGAGCTTGTTGACCAGCCCCAGGTCGCGCAGCAAATAGAATAGGTAGGAGAGCTTGCCGTGGTAAATCTTGGTCAGGTTGATGCCTGAGGAAAAGATGCGGCGCCCTTTGTACTTGGGATGGTCGACCGGCCCCCCGCGCAGCACGCCCATGCGCAGGCCCGGATGGAGCAGCACCAGGTCAATGGCCACCTCCTCCGGCCCCAGGGTCTCATCGTCCATGGCGTTCAGGGTGCGGGGTTGGCTGAAGGTGACGTAGCCGGTCTCGCCGCGCGCCTCCGCCCGCGCCGCCCCCAGATCCACCACGCCCTTTGCAACGAACTCGTCCAGCCGCTCCAGGGCCGCGGCGGTGGGCTCGAGCATGCTCATCAGCAGGTGGGTGCCGCAGGCGGGCTCGCTCAGCACCTGGCTGAGGAACAACCCCTGGGCGACCTCGCGGCCGTCCTTATCCATCTGCATGCGCTCCGCCTCCGCCGCCACCTCGGCACGGGAGGGCAGCAGCCCCGGCCAGAGTTCCGCGCCCCGCCACACCAGCTCGTCCACCCGCAGGGGCGCGGTCAGATCATCGGTGAGCCGGTGGTAGAGCGCGCGGCGGTATGCGCGAAACAAGCGCCAGCACAGGGCGGTCATGGTATCCATCGCCGCCTCGCCCGCCGCCTTTTGCGCGCCGTTCCGTTTCGAGCGCAGGGGCAGCTTGTCCAGCAACTCCCAGCCCCGGAAGCACAGCAGACCCGCCTGGGCCGCGGCGGCATCCACCGCCGCCGGGGCAGACAGGGTAGCGGCGTCTCCCTTGCCGGAGGCGGCGGGGAGGGAAAGCGTCTCCGCGGCGTCCAGCCAGGCGGCGGCGCCCTCGTCCATGCCGGCCCCTTTCAGGCGGGCGGCGCGATCGGCGGGGGAGGATGCTGGATTCATGTGAGGCCCCGTTGTTTCGATCGCCGATTCAATCGCCCACCGGGCCGGGCGGCTGCTTCTGCCCCGGCGGCTG
>CBDUSX010000566.1:0-1765 GCA_965369935.1 uncultured bacterium | reverse complement strand
TTGCGCAGTTCGGGCATGAGCTCGGTGGAGATCAGGCGCATGCTGGAAAGGGCGGAGGAAAGGGGCATGCCGGCCCACTGGGTGCGGAACACCAGATGGTTGCAGGACAGCTCCTCCCAGTTGGGGCGCAACTGCTCGTAGCATTCCTCGGGCGAGCCCAGCACGAACCGGTCTTCCAGCAGGTTTTCCAGGGGCTGGTCCAGGGACTCCCCGTCCGGCATGGCATCGGCCTGGCCCCACTTGGAGTAGTCCTTGTACTTGCCCAGCAGGTAGGGCCCCGCCGTCTCGATGGCCGTAGCGCGGTCCTTGGCGCAGAAGATTTCCTTGATGACGGGCAGCTCCTTCGGGAAGGGCTTGCCGTGCTTTTCCAGCTCCTCCCGGTACAGGCCCAGCTGCCGCTTGTTGGTCTCCGTGGTGGCGTGGGGGTTGACGAACCAGGTGTCACCCATGCGGGCCGCGCGCCGCACCGCGCGGTCGCCGTTGGCGGCGAACCAGATGGGCGGGCGGGGCTTTTGCACCGGGCGGATGTTCATGCGCACGCCGTCCAGCTTGCAGGTCTCGCTCTCGTGGGTCACCGACTCCTCCGTCCACAGGCGCTGCACCAGCTCCAGGCATTCCTCGAAGCGCTTCACCCGCTGCCCCTTGGGCACCCGGAAGGCGTCGAACTCCATCTCGCGGTAGCCCAGCCCCACCCCGAAGATGAAGTTGCCCCGGCAGATCACGTCCAGGGTGGCCACGGTCTCGGCCACGTAGACCGGGTTGTGCAGTCCGAGCAGCAGGATGCCCAGCCCCAGGGTCATTTCCCCGGCCTCGGCTTGCAGGCGGGCCAGGAAGGGCACCAACTGCAATTGCTGGTTGTTGCCCTCGTTCAGGTAGTGCTGCCCGGAGAACAGGGTGTCCCAGCCGTGATCCCTGGCCGTGCGCACCATGGCGTACTGCTCGTCCAGGGCGCTCACCATATCGCTGTCCAGGTACTGCTGGTTGGTGATAAACAGGCCGATTTTCATGGCGAATCCTTCATAAGAGGAGTCATAAAATCCGTTGCTTGGCGTGCGGCGGAAGGCCGGGGGATTGGGTTCCCGGCGGGCTAAAAAGAACGGAAGCAGACCGCCGATGCGATGTAAGCATCCTTCCCGATCACTCCCCGGCGCGTGAATTGCCAAACCATAGCCTCCCCCTTGCCCATGCGCAACCGGCGCCGCGCCGGCAAGCCGGAAGCAATGTCCCGGAGACGCCCCAAACGCCCGAAAAACCAGCTTCCGGGCGGGATTGGCGGGGAAAAAACATTTGACAACAAGGGTGGATCATTATTAATTTAGTTGTTTAGTCTTGCTGGCGTAGCTCAGTTGGTAGAGCGGCTGCTTTGTAAGCAGCGGGTCGCGGGTTCAAGTCCTGTCGCCAGCTCCACAGCGGGCAGGTGGATTTCTCCGGGGCTCGGTTTTCGACAACGGTTTATAATGCACCCAGGGGAGATTCCCGAGTGGTTAAAGGGATCAGACTGTAAATCTGACGGCGAAGCCTTCGGAGGTTCGAATCCTCCTCTCCCCACCTCGAACGGTTTTGCCCGGGTCCAGACGAGTCAATCCACAGGCCGCGGCGGCGCATGGGAAGATCCTGCTGTTCGGGCAGGCGACCGGAGGCGTCACCCGCCACGGGGCATCGTCCCCGTGGGACAACATCCTGGCCAGTCGCCCGGGTAGCTCAGTGGTAGAGCGCTTCCTTGGTAAGGAAGAGGTCGGCAGTTCAATCCTGCTCCCGGGCTCCA
>CBDUSX010000565.1:0-1771 GCA_965369935.1 uncultured bacterium | reverse complement strand
TCCAGCCCGCCGGAATAGGCGAGCACGACTTTCTCACGCGCCATGCCGTCTCTTCACTTTCCGCCTGGATGAATGATCGAGGCGCCGCCACCCTCTCTTAAGCCTGCCGGCCCTTGAGACTGCTGTCCCTCAGGAAAGCTGTCTCTTAAGAAAAGCGCCCCGCCCGCGCGGCCTGCGCGGGACAAGTAAAAGTTCTAAGCCGATCAGTTGTTCCGGGCAAGGGGAAATGCGGAAGCGGGAATGGGATGGCAGGCGCGGGGGGATTGCTTCCCCCGCGATCTTTCTTTTCAGACAGAGCCTATTCCAGCTCTTGGACGGCCAGCCAGCGCTCGGCGTCAATGGCGGCCATGCAGCCCGTGCCGGCGGCGGTGACGGCCTGGCGGTAGACGGAGTCCGCCGCGTCGCCGGAGATGAATACGCCCTCCACGGAGGAGTAGGTGGAGCCGGGCCTAACCTGGATGTAGCCCAGCTCGTCCATGTCCAGCTTGCCTTGAAAGACGCTGGTGTTGGGCACGTGGCCGATGGCGATGAACAGTCCGCTCACGTCCAGGGTGGCGGTCTGATCCGATTTCACGTCGCGCAATTTCAGCCCCGTCACGCCCTCCTGTTCCGTCCCCAGCACCTCTTCCACCGTGGAGTTCCAGCGGAACTCGATCTTGGGGTTCTTGAAGGCCCGCTCCTGCATCACCTTGCTGCCGCGCAACTCGTCCCGGCGGTGAATCACGGTAACCTTGGTGGCAAAGTTGGTCAGGTAGAGCGCCTCCTCCAGGGCCGTGTCGCCGCCCCCCACCACGGCCAGGGGCTTGTCGCGGAAGAAAAACCCGTCGCAGGTGGCGCAAGCGGAAACGCCGCGGTTGCGCATGCGGGTCTCGGATTCCAGCCCCAGCCACTTGGCCGAGGCGCCCGTGGCCACGATCAAGGCGTCGCAGGTCAGCACCTCGCCGGATTCCAGGAACAGGGTGAAGGGCCTTTCGGCCAGTTCCACGCTCGAAACGTTGCCGGATTTGAACGCGGTGCCGAAGCGCTCGGCCTGCTTGCGGAAATGCTCCATCATCTCCGGGCCCTGCACGCCGTCGGCATAGCCGGGGTAGTTTTCCACCTCCGTGGTGATGGTGAGCTGCCCGCCCGGCTCATTGCCCGCCACGACCACCGGCCGCAGGTTGGCCCGGGCGGCGTAGATGGCCGCGGTCAGGCCCGCGGGGCCGGAGCCAAGAATGATGACGCGGTGATGTTCGGGCTTGTCGGCCGGTTTTTTGCCCGCGTCCACCGTAGCTTGTGGTTCCATACCGCTTATGCCTGTCCGGTTGCGATTCCGAGGATGCCGTCCAGTTCGCCGGTCTGCTCCAGGGCCGCGATCTCGTCGTAGCCGCCGAGGCCCTTGCCATTGACGAATATCTGAGGCACCGTGTGGCGGCCCTCGGCCTTTTCCAGCATTTCACCGCGGCGGCCCGGCTGAACCATCAGGTCAATCTCCTCCCAATCCACTCCCTTCGCGGCCAGCAGGCTCTTGGCCATTTGGCAATAGGGGCAGAAGGCCGTGGTGTAAATAACGATGCCGGTGTCTTTGTCTGTGGCGGCTGCTTGCATGTTTCCCGTGCTCTCAGATCAGTTCGATTGCGCCCGCGCCCCGTGCCGAAAATGCGTCCGGATTGTTCCGTTCGGATTCTTGCGTCGCGGCATTACGTTAATCCTAATATTATACGATTTTTGAACAACCATTCCATAATCCAGTTTACCATTCGTCCGCCGCGCGGCCAAGGGCCGGAGCGCC
>CBDUSX010000564.1:0-1792 GCA_965369935.1 uncultured bacterium | reverse complement strand
CCCGTATTCAAGATCATTAGCCCAATCAAGCTGGGCTGCCTGAACAAGCTCGGCGTTTTCGACCGGCGTGGCCGTAGCGAGCGCAAGGGTTGCTTCGGTTTTGGCATTCGGTTTCCCGACCCGCAAAAAAAGCTGGAAGAGCGGCGGTTCGATCTCATCGCCGCCCCTACCGCCGAGCCTGTTTACCTCTTCCGCTCGGATCAGATCGCCAGCGAAGGGCTCTTCGGGCGACTATCCGAAGTGAGCCTGGAGATGGGCCTGGGGCAGCCGACCGGCCTGAGCGACTACGATCTGCTCGTCACCGACAACAGCACAATCCTCTTCGACGAGCGGAACGAGTTCCGCGGGTTCGCCAGCTGGGCCGTTTATTTTGACCTGCAGGTGCTGTTGGCGTGGCCGTTCGGAGTGTTCGACTGGCCGCTGTCGCCTGTATTTCTGTTCTATTCCTTTGAGCAGACCATCCCCGGCGCCAACACCTTCCGGCTGCCGGACATCAACCACCCGGGGCGTGAGATCGAGGTGGATTTCCCGGTAAAGACCCAGACCATCACCCTCGAATTCCTGTTCTAGCCGCGAATCCATCCCTGCAATCGCCGGGCGCCGTTCTACGGGCCGGCAGCCGGCGCAAGTCCCGGCGCGGGCCGGCACGCCGTCATCCTGAGCGAAGCGCAGGATATCATTCGGCTGAGGCCGCTGAAGAATTCTGAGGCTATGAAGAATGACGCCGGCGCGCGTGACGCTTAGTGAAAGTCCCGGCGCAGGCCGTTGCCGTGAATGTCGGTGAACTGCACGAAGGCGGGCGGCTCGGGGAACTCCAGCCGGTACACAAGCACCTTGTTGCGGCCGGAAAAGCGCTCCGGGCGCAGGCGCACCCATCCGTAGTCGAAATTGTCCAGCGCGCCGGTCGTGCCGGCGTCAACCCCACGGCGGGTGTTGAAGTTGAGCACGCCCTTGCCGGTGGCGATCTCGTTCAGGTCCAGGTCCGCCCGCGAGGCGGTGTAGGTGACCACGAACAGCTCGCCCGGCTGATGGCCGATGGCGACCCGTCCCTGATGGGGCCCGGCGATGAACAGGAAAGGGTGGACGTGGGGATCGAAACCGAAAGCCGCGCACGCCTTTTCCGGATGCCTGCGCTGGTACTCGAGGGAGCAGGTGGTGCCCAGGCGGATTTCGAAATGCAGGTGGGTGAAACGGGTACTGCCCGACTGGCCCATGGCGGCCACCTGCTGGCCCAGGGCGACTCGCTGCCCCCGCTCGACGAGGATTTTGTCCAGGTGCAGATACAGCGAATAAATCCTGTCAATGGCCTTGCCGTGGAAGGTGAACGGAGCCTTTAGATCATGGCGGATCACCAGGGTGTTGCCCCCGTTGGGATAGACCCTGTTGCCCTCCGGGTAGGCGCGGAACACTTCCCCTTCGGCGATGGAGAAAATGGGCTCCCCGATCTGGCCGTAGTAATCTATCCCGCGGTGAAAATCGTAGCGTTCCTCGGTGGATTTCCAGCGCGGCCCGAACTGGCTGGTGATCCTTTCCGGGCGCATCACCGGATAGGCGAAGCCCTCCTGGCGGGGAATGTCCGCCTCCTGCCGCACGGTGCTGTCCGTGAATTCGGGGGCGCTTTCGGGAGTGGCGGCTAGCATGGCATAGGGGCAGGCGGCGTGAAGCAGGGCGATAAAGATCAGGCGGACGCCCGTTCTGCCTGCTTTGCGGAATTCCAAGGCGGCGGCGATCATGTCCTTGCAACGCCGGGCGTGGGCCGATTGTTGCGCATTTCCCGGTTCAGGGGGCGGCC
>CBDUSX010000563.1:0-1803 GCA_965369935.1 uncultured bacterium | reverse complement strand
GAAAGGCGAATATATGTTATCCTGTTATCAGGCGCCCCTTGCCGTGGCTCGCAATGGCTTTCAATGGCCCTCAATGGCCGCATTGCATAAAGATTGCCGAAAAAACCGGCGTGTTGAGTCCGGGTTTGGCGGGAAACGGGCGCTGCCCGGCGCCGTTTGACCGCGGTTTGCGGCGAAACGGAAAAAAATATCAAACAAACCCAATTAATAAATTCTAACAGTAAGTTGCGAGTTTTTTTGTCCGGAATCCGTCACCCATCCGGCAGAGATTGACACCGCGCATGGCCGTCGCCCATCAATCCTCGTCCTCGTCGCCGTCAATCAGGTCTTCCGGCCCTCTCTTGCGCACGCGATATTGGAGAGACTTGTCCTTGCGCATCATTTCCCCCCACCTGCGGAAACCGATGTAGACCACGGCAATCACCGCAAGGATCGCCGCCAGTATCCATATCAAGTGCATGATGCCTCCGCCTCCTATTCTCCCCGCAGGAATTCCAGCGCCTCGGCAAAGGCGCCCGGCGCCTCGAAGCGCCGCAAGGCTTCCAGCAGCTTGCGGGCGTTCCCGGCCAGCACGGGCTCTACCAGGGGCATGAACTTGTCCTCCATGTCCTGCCAGCTCATGGGGTTGTCCGGGTTGCCCAGGGCCATGGGCACCTCGGCCCGCAGGCGCCTGCCGCCGGCCAGGTGCACGTCCAGCGCCGCGGCCCGTTTGTCCATCTCCGGCGCGGGCTTGACCTCGAGGCGCTGGACGAGCGCCTTGATGGCGGGCTCCGCCAGCCGCTCGGCCGAGAAGTCCGCCGCCGTGGCGCCATGGCCCGCGAGGCCCAGGGCCACGCAGTAGGCCAGGCTGAACTTGCCTTCCAGGGGCGTGGCCGGCGCGGGTTTGCCCGCCACCTGGGGCGCCAGGGGATGGATCTCCAGCACGGCGCGCTCCACCTCTCCGCCGTTGATTTCCCCGGCCAGGCGCCGGGCGGCGTCAATGGCGGGATGGGTCAGCAGGCAGGAGGCGTAGGGCTTGAAGGTGTTGCGCAGCAATTCCTGCCCGGCGCTCAGTTCCAGGGGCGCCACGGCCACGGCGCCGTCCTGCACCATGGCGCGGGCCAGGCCGTCTTCGCCATCCAGCAGGTGGGTGGCCGCCTCGAAGCTGCGCGCGGCCAGCTGGGCGGAGAGCACACCGTCCATGGCCGACTTGCCCGCGTGAAAGGGCTTGGCCATGGTGCCGAAGGAGCCGGTCAGACCGCCGGCCTGGGTGGCGGCCAGGCCCAGGGCGTTGGCGGTCTGCGCCTCGTCCAGCCCCAGGGCGGCGCAGGCCGTGGCCGCGGCGGCCAGCTTGCCGATCACGCCGGTGGAGTGGAAGCCCCGTTCCGTGAGGGCCTCGCCCAGTCCACCGCCCCCCAGCCGTCCGCCCACCTCGAAGCCGGTGACGAAGCAGGCCAGGGCCTGGGCGCCGGAATGCCCGTGCTCGGCCCCCAGGGCCAGGGCCACGGCCCAGGTGGGGCCGCTCAGGTGGGCCAGGGAGCCCACGTGGGTGTCGTCGAAGTCCAGGCAGTGGGCCATGGTGCCGTTCACCAGGGCGGAGAGCGCGGGGGTGGTCCTGCCGCCGAGCAGGATCGGCGCGGCCCCGCTGCCGCCCCAGGACTCGGCCATGGCGCGCACGGCTTGGGCCGCCGGCTCGTGAAAGGCGCCCAGGGCCACGCCGCACCAGTCCACCAGGCACATTTTGGCGGCGTCCACGACCTCCGGTGCGAACTGCCGCGATCCCGCGGCGGCGATGAAGCGCGCGGCCACCGCGCCGTTGGATTC
>CBDUSX010000562.1:0-1806 GCA_965369935.1 uncultured bacterium | reverse complement strand
GAGCGGCTTCCCACGGAGACCATCCATGAAGGCAAAGCAAGGCCCGGCCGCGGCCCTGGCCGCGCAGGAGACGCGCTCCGCGGACCCCTCGCAACTGGTGGCCCCGGACTGCCGGGGCATGAATTTTTACGAGAGCGACCCGGACTTCCGGGAGCTGTTGCAGCTCTATATGGCGCCGGCCCTGCTGGCCCACCTGCAGCCCCACCTGCTGCGGCTGGGGGAACTGGCCGGAGGGCGGCTGGACGAGCTGGCCGATCTGGCGGACGCCAATCCGCCCGTGCTGCGGCATAGGGACCGTTACGGGCGGGACGAGGCGTGGATCGAATACCACCCGGCCTACCGCGAGATGGAGGACATCGCTTTCCGGCTTTTCGGCCTGCACGCCATGATCCACCGCGGCGGCGTGCTGGACTGGCCGGAGCCCATGCCCCCCATTGCCAAGTACGCCATGCAGTACCTGTTCGTGCAGGGGGAGTTCGGGCTGATGTGCCCCATCAGCCTCACCGACACCTCCGCCCACCTGCTGCTGAAATTCGGCAGCGAGGAACTCAAGCGGCGCTTCGGGCCCGGCATGCTCAGCCAGGACATGGACGAGTTGTTGAAGGGCACCCAGTTCATGACGGAAAAGGCCGGGGGCTCCGACGTGGCCAACATCGAAACCTCCGCCGTGCCGGACGGCGATCATTGGCGCCTCACCGGCGAGAAATGGTTCTGCTCCCACACCGACGCCGACCTGGCCATGGTGCTGGCCCGCCCGCAAGGCGCCCCCGCGGGCAGCAAGGGGCTGGCCCTGTTCATCATGCCCTGGCGTCTGGAGGACGGCAGCCGCAACAGCTACCGCATCGTGCGCCTGAAGGACAAGCTGGGCACGCGCTCCATGGCCAGCGGCGAGATCCTGCTGGAAGGGGCCCTGGCCTATCAGGTGGGCGAGCTGGACAGGGGCCTGAAGCAGATCCTGGATCAGGTCAACCTGTCACGGCTCTCCCACGGGGTGCGCGCGGCCTCCATGATGCGCCGCTGCCTGAACGAGTCCTTGCAGGTGGCGCGGCACCGGCAGGCGTTTGGGAAAAAGCTGATCGAGCTGCCCCTGATGCGCCGCCAGCTCATCAAGATCATGGTGCCGGCGGAGCAGGCGCTGTCGTGCTTTTCCTACACCGCGCAGGTGATGGAACGGGCCAACGCCGGGGAGAAGCAGGCGGCGCGGGTCTTGCGCATCCTCACCCCGCTGCTCAAATTCCGCACCACCCGCGACAACATCCACGTCGCCACCGGCGCCATGGAGGTCCGCGGGGGTAACGGCTACGTTGACGACTGGGTCAATCCGCGCCTGGTGCGCGACGCTCACGTGGGCCTGCTCTGGGAAGGCACGAGCAACATCAACGCCCTGGACGTGGTCACCCGCGCCGTGCGCAAGGAGCAGGCCCACGAAGCTCTGGCCGCGGCCCTGGGAGACAAGCTGGCCGAGGCGGCGGAGGTGCCCGGCGCCTTCCGGCAGCGGGTGGGCAACGCGCTGGAACGGGCCACCGCCTTTGCCGCGCAGGTGGCCGAAGCGCCGGAGCGCGAGCACATGGCGCGGCAGGTGGCCTCGGGGCTCTATCATGCCGCCAGCGCGGTTCTGATGACTTGGGAGGCCGCGCGCATGGAAAACGAACAGGCGGCGGGGCGCAGGCTGCTGCTGGCCCGCTGCGTGCTGGAGCACCGGCTGATGCCCGCCGATCCCCTGGCCCCGCCGGAGGGGGCCTGGGAGGAACGGGCCGCCACCCTGCTGCTGGGCGAGGCGCCGGTGACCCTTGCCGAGGCGGCGGA
>CBDUSX010000561.1:0-1809 GCA_965369935.1 uncultured bacterium | reverse complement strand
GCCCTCACGGATCGGGGAGTGCTGATCCCCGCGCCGGAGCAGGTGGCCATCGCACGCGAGGTGGCGCTTGAGCATATCGCGGCGGGGGCCGTGCTGCATCCCTTCTGCCGCATCTCCGGCGGGCGCACCCGCATCGGCGCGGGCGCGGTGATCGGCGGGTTGGGGCCGGTCACCCTGCAGGATACCGTCTGCGGGCCGGGCACCGTGCTGGGCTGCGGCGTGGCGGAAGACGCAGTGTTCCTGGGCCGGGAGGAGGGCGGCACGGCCTTCAACACCGGCTACGGCTTCCGGGTGCGCAAGGGCTCGCTGTATGAGGAGGGCGCCCGCTCCGCCCAGCACAGCGACACCAAGATGACCATCCTCTTCCCCTGGGCCACCCTGGGCAGCAACACCAATTTCTGCGACGTCCTGCTGGCCGGGGGCACGGGGCAGGAGCCGGGCGAATTCAGCGAAGTGGGCAGCGGCGCCATCCACTTCAACTTCACCCCCCGTGGCGACAAGGCCACCGCCTCGGCCTTCGGCAACGTGGTGCAGGGCGTGTTCCTGGACCAGCCGCGCCTGTTCCTGGGGGGCAACGGCAGCTTGATCGGCCCCCTGCGCGCGGCCTTTGGAGCCATCACCGGCGCCGGAGCGCGTCACGGAGGCGCGCTGGCCGCGGGCCTCAATTCCCCCGCGCCCCCGCCCGCGGCCGCGGAGGACTTCCATCTGGAAATCTACGGCTCCATCAAGCGCGTCTACGAGAGCCAGGTGCGCTACGTCGGGGAGTTGGCCGCCCTGGACGCATGGTACGGGCAGGCCCGCGCCCTGCTCGCCGCGGACGATGCGGAGTTGGAAACGCTGTACGCCGGCGGGCGGCGCATGGTGGCGCTCAACATCGCCGAGCGCATCGCCCAGCTGGGCGCCCTGGCCGGGCGCATGGAACGTTCCGCGCACCTGCTGGAGCAGCGCGCGCCGGGCGACCCCCGCATTGCACAACAGCGCGCCCTGCACGAAGGCTGGGGGAAGATCGAAACACAACTGCAGGGCTACGGCGGGCGGCAGGAAGAAATGCCTTCCGCCCTGCGCCAGGGCCTGGAACAGGCCGCCGCCGGGCACGGCCGCGTTTACACCCGCGTCATCCGCGCCCTGCCCGCAGAGGCCGTTGCGGCGGGGCGGGCATGGCTGGGGGCCGTCCGGGACGGGGTCGCCTCCCGTGAGTTACTCGATGCCGTGCCCGAGCTGTCTTCGGTCCGCATGGCCGCCGGGGGAGGCCGGCTGGCATGATGAACCGCCCCGCAACCATCGCCATGCTGTGCGCCGTCTTTTGCCTGGCCGTTCTGGCGGGTGGCTGCTTCTCCGTGAACGAGCCCCCGGCTCCCAATTTCAGGGAGGTTTCGCTGCCTCCCCTGGAAGCCGGCCGGGGCAGGCTGTTCTTCTACCACCCGGACATCTGGTTCCCTGCGGCCGGGACCACGGCCGTGGCCCTCAACGATGAAACCCTCACCGAGAACCTGCGCAGCCTGACCGTGTGGAGCGTTGACCTGCCGCCCGGCGCCTACACCCTGAAGTTCGGTGCCAAGACGCTGGCCCTGGCCATCGCGGCGGGGCACTCCACCTTCGTGCGCCTGAGCGGCGAGGGGGCGCTGGTGGGCGCGGTCAACGCCGAGCAGGTAGACCCCGCCGTGGGCAGGCGGGAGATTGCGAATTTGAAGTACCGCCGGGCGGAGTTCGACTGACCCGAATATTTCATGAGGGATACGCAGTGGGGGGGGGGGGGGGGGGGGGGCCCCCCCCGCCCGGGGGCGCGGCGCCCCCCCCCCCCCCGCCGCG
>CBDUSX010000560.1:0-1822 GCA_965369935.1 uncultured bacterium | reverse complement strand
ATTTCCAGCATGATCTTGCCGTATTGTCCCCCGTCCTCCATCAGCCGGTGCGCCTCGGCGGCCTTGGCCAGGGGAAACACGTGATGGATTTCCGGCAGCAGCCCGTGCTGCTCCACGAAACGGAACAGTGCCCGGAAGTCCCGCGGGCTGCCCATGGTGGTGCCGATCAGGTGCGCCTGCTTGAAGAACGCCTCGCGCAGGTTGAGAATCATCTGGTTGCCGGTGGTGGCGCCCAGGAACACGATCCGCCCGCCCGTGCGCAGCAGGCGCAGGTCCGCCGGCAGCGTCTTTTCCCCCGAGTGATCCAGCACCAGGTCAATTCCCGCCGGTGCGGCGAATTCCCGCACCTGCTGCTCCCAGCCCTCATCGCTGTAGTTGACGGTGAAGTCCGCGCCCTGGGCGGCCGCCTTGCTCAGCTTGTCCTCGCTGCTGGAAGTGGCGATCACCCGCGCCCCGGCCTTCTTGGCGATTATCAGGGCCAGCCCGGCCACGCCGCTGCCGATGCCCGGCAGCAGCAGGGTTTCTCCCGGCGCCAGCCGGCCCTGGCTGAACAGCGCCCGCCAGGCGGTGAGCCCGGCCAGGGGCAGGGAGGCGGCCTGCAGGAAGTCCAGGTGCCCGGGCTTGGGCTCCAGGTTTTCCACCGGCACCACCACCGCTTCGGCATAGGTGCCCGGCGTGGGGATGCCCAGAATCTGATAGCCTGGGCCGGGGCCGTCCTCGCGGTCGCCCCAGTACAGGCTGGGGTTGATGACCACCTCGCGGCCCACCCATTCCTTGTGCTCCGGCGATCCCACCTCTTCCACCGTGCCGGCGCCGTCGGAGCCCAGAATGTTGCTTTCCTCCGCCGTGTAGGCGCGGCGCTGCCATACGTCGCGGTGGTTCAGCCCCGCCGCCTTCAGCGCCACCCGGGCCTGGCCGGGCGCCGGGGAGGGGGTGTCCGTTTCCTCGTATTGCAGCACGTCGGGCGGGCCGCCCCTGCTCAGCAAGACCGCTTTCATGGATGCTCCGGGAAGAGTGCTGTGGTGCGCCGCCGGCTGCCGAAGGCGGAGGGCCGTGCCGCCGCCTCCTGCTGTTTCTTCGCCTATGCCGGGGCACGGTTTTCAGGGCTCAGCTTTCAGGGTACGGCGCCCTCCCTTCGGATATGCCACAGCCGTCCCCCGCCCGCAATGAAGGAAACCTCCGCGCCAGCGCAAATATTGCCCGCGCCGCATAAAATACGGTCGCCAAACCCATTCTCTCAGACAGAGCCTGAAAGAAACGGGTTCCGTCCCTCCAGGGGGCAAATCCAGGTGCAGCGCCGCTTGCGTCCCCACTCCTCCGTGAGAAAGCGCGCCTCGGCGGGGGTGGTCTCGCGGCCCAACACGGCGTTGCGGTGGGGGAAGCGCCCGAAGCGGCGGATGGTTTCCAGGTACAGGTCCGCCGTGGCGGCCATGTATTCCAGCCCCGGCAGCGCCGGCGCGATGCGGTGGTAGACCGGGTTGATGCGCGCCTGCAATGCCTCGTCCTCCGCGTGCAGCCAGGGGTGGGTGGCGTAGAATATCTCCAGGCCCGTGAAGTCCCCCCAGCTCTCCTCCGGCTCCATAAACCCCGCCGTCAGCGCCTGGGCCGCCGCGTCGGTGGCATAGGCGCGGGGGTCGCCGCGGAACAGGTGCCGCGGCGCCTGATCCAGCAGCAGGATCAGGGCCAGCCGCCCCCGGGGCTCCTCCGCCCAATCATCCAGACCGCCTGCCGCGGCCTGCCCGTACAGCGCTTCCAGGGCCTCGCGCACGCGCCCATCGTCCTTTTGGCCGGGGCGGTTGAGGGAAAACCAGAAGTCCAGCAC
>CBDUSX010000559.1:0-1827 GCA_965369935.1 uncultured bacterium | reverse complement strand
TGCCAGGGGCGCTTGCGGGCCAGCCGTCCGGTCATGGCATCCATGTAGGGCGCCGCCGCGCAAAGCTGCTCAAAATGCTCTTCGGGCAAATCCAGTCCGCTGCGCCGGGCCGCCTCGGCGGCTCGGTCCCGCCCGGCGGCGTCCAGTTCCGCCTTTTCGGCCTTGTCCGGTGGCGGCGCGGTGTTGGTGGCCTTGGGGGTGCCGGGCTGCAGGGGCGGCCGCCGCTCCCGCCAGGCGGTGGCGCGCTCGTAGGCATCCGCGGCGCGCAGCACCTTGGGCTCGTCGAAGGGCCGCCCCACCAGTTGCAGGGACAGGGGCAGGCCGCTGGCGCTGAAGCCCATGCACTGCACCAGCGCCGGCCCGCCGGTGACGTTGAAGGGGGTGGCCAGGGAGGGCTTTTGGTAAAACGCGATGGTGCGGTGCTCGTCGAAACGCCCGGCCGGGCCATAGGGCCCGGCGGTGAGCAGCAGGTCGAACCGCTCGTAAACAGGCTCCATCTCCGCCAGCATCACCCGCCGTTCCCGCTGGGCCTGCACGTAATCCTGGGCGCGGATCAGGCAGGCCGCCAGCACCCGGCCCAGGAAATCCGCGCCGAAGTCCCCTGCGCGCGCGCGCAGGTTGTGCTCGTGCACCGAGTACAGTTCCGATTCCGCAATGGTGATCTTCACGTCGTAATAGTCCTGCGCCGGGCGCAGCCGCGCCTCCGTCACTTCCGCGCCCAGGCTCTCGAAGACCTTGCAGGCCTCGGCCATGGCGGCGCGGGTTTCCTCGTTGGCCGGGACGTCTTCCTCGTAGAAATGCCGCACGAGCCCGATGCGCAGCCCCTTGACCTCCCCGGTCAGGGCCGCGCGGTAGTCGGGCGGGCTGTGTTGCGCGCTGGCCGGGTCCTTGGGGTCGTGGCCGGCCAGCGCCTGCAGCATGATGGCGGCGTCCTCCACGGTCCAGGTGAGGGGTCCGGCGTGGTCGAAGGTGTAGGAATTGGCGATCACCCCGTGACGGCTCACCAGCCCGTAGGTGGGCTTCAGCCCCACCACCCCGCACAGGGCCGCGGGGTTGCGGATGGAGCCGCCGGTGTCCGAGCCCAGGGCGCCCGGCAGAAATCCCGCCGCCACCGCCGCCCCCGAGCCACTGGAAGAGCCGCCGGTCACGTGCTCCGGATTCCAGGGATTACGCGCCGGAGGCCAGGGCAGGTCGAAGGACGGCCCGCCGTGGGCGAACTCGTGGGTGGAAAGCTTGCCCAGCAGAATGCCTCCGGCCTCGTAAAGGCGGGCCGTGGTGGTGGCATCCTCTGCGGGAACGTTGCTCACGAAGATTTTGGAATGGCCGCTGGTCAGAATGCCGGCGGTGTTGTAAATGTCTTTCAGGCCGAAGGGAATGCCGTGCATGGGGCCGCGCAAGGCGCCGCCCGCGATTTCGGCTTCCGCCGCCCGGGCCTGCTCCAGGGCCCGCTCCGCGGTGAGGGTGACGAAGGCGTCGAGTTGGGGATTGAGGGCCTCGATGCGCTTCAGCTTGGCCTCGATCAGCTCGACCGGGGAGAGTTTTTTGCCGGCCAGCAGGCGCGCCGCCTCCGCGATGGTGATGAAATCCAGATCGTCCGCCATGGGGATCCACTCTGTGTTGTCAGATTTCGTGCCGTTGTACGCGCGCGTCAATCGGCGGGGTGCGTCCGCCCGCGTCCGCGCTTTGCCTGTCGCCGGATATTTCCATTGTCATAGCTTTTTTTCGATCTTGCCGCCACCGCGGCAAGCGAAGGATACCGTGCCGCTACCGCGGCAAGCGAAGGATACCGTGCCGCCACCGCGGCAAGGGGTGGCCTGCAACTTGTTC
>CBDUSX010000558.1:0-1834 GCA_965369935.1 uncultured bacterium | reverse complement strand
GCACTATTCCACAAATGAATTACCGGCACAACGAACTGTGCCACCGGGAGAGACAGGGGAATGGCAGGGGAAATCAGGGGGGGAAATTGGGGCGCTGCCCCTACTCCCGCTGCACGCCGGTCATGGCGGAGGGTGTGTAGTGGCGCAGCAGGAAGAGCAGGTGCTCGCCCACCACCTTGCGGCTGTAGCCCGGCATGACGATCCGCGAGACGGAGCCCAGCTTGAGCGCTTCTTCCGGATTGAGCAGTTCCGCCTCGTAGCGCCGGGTGAGCTCGGCCAGCCCCCGGTCGCGCTCGGCGGCGGCGCGGCGTTTGTCCTTGCCGCGCTTGCGGCGGTAGGTGGCCATCACCTCCCGGAACTCGTCCTTGTAGATGAACTGCCGTCCCGCCGGGCCCATCACGGCGATGCGCGCGGTGGGCAGGGCGAACACCGCGTCGGCGCCGGTGGCGTAGTTGTTGAACGAGGCATAGGCCCCGCCGAAGGCGTTGCGCACGATGAGCAGGATGCGCGGCACCCGCAGGTCCACGATGGCGTCCAGCAGCGCCCGCCCGGCCTGCACGATGCCCGCCTGTTCCTGCTCGCTGCCCGGCGCGAAGCCGGTCACGTCCTCGATGAAGACCATGGGAATGTTGTACAGATTGCAAAAGCGGATGAAGCGGGTGGCCTTGCCGGCGGCGGCCACGTCAATGTTGCCGGAGTTGACCGCGGAGTTGTTGGCCACGAATCCCACCACGTGTCCCCCCATGCGCCCGTAGGCCGTGACGATGTTGCGGGCGCGGCCGGGCTGGATTTCGAAGTAGTCCCCGTGATCCACCAGCTGTTGCAGAAAAAGCGTGATGTCGAAGGGCGTGTTGAAGCCCGAGTTGGGGGTGGTCAGCGCCCGCTGCAGCAGGATCGCCTCCTCCTCCATGTACTGGTCCATGGGGTCCGAGGTTTCGCGGAAAGGCGGGGCGGAATGGTTGTTGTCCGGCAGGTAGCCCAACAGCTTCAGGGCCAGCCGCAGGGCGTCCGTCTCCGAATTGGCGGTCAGGTCCGCCACCCCGGAGGCGGAATGCACCGCCGGTCCGCCCAGTTCGTCCGCGGTGACCTGCTCGCCCATGGATTCCCGCACCACGTCCGGGCCCGTGAGGCCGAAGAAGGTGTTGGCCGGCTGGATCACGTAGGAGGCCTGACGGGGCAGGTAGGAGCCGCCGCCGGCGTTGTAGCCGAACATGACCATGATCGAGGGCACCACGCCGCTGATCTTGCGCATGGCGGTAAAGGCCTCGGCATAGCCGTCCAGCCCCCCCACCCCGGCGGGCACGAAGGCCCCGGCCGAATCGTTCATGCCGATCACCGGGATGCCGTTTTCCGCGGCCATATAGAGCAGCTTGGCCAGCTTGGCGCCGTTGGTGGCGTCCATGGAGCCGGCGCGCTGGGTGAAGTCGTGGCCGTACAGGGCCACGTCCCGGCCCTCGACGTTGATCAGCGCGGTCAGGATGGAGGCGCCGTCCAGGTGCTGGCCCCAGTTCTGGAACAGGATGTTGGGCTCCGCATCCGTGAGCACGCGCAGGCGCTCCAGCACGGTCATGCGGCCCTTGGCGTGCTGCTGGCGGATGCGGGCCTCGCCCCCCAGCCGGCCGGACATTTCCAGCAACTCCCGCCCGCGGGCGATCACCCGGTCGTACTCGTTTTGCGCGGCGTTTCCCGCCGCCCTGCCCGCGCCTTCCGCGGCGAAGGGATTGACCAGGGAGAATTTGGGGGCGTTCGCTTTAGAAGCGTTGGAAGCGGCTTTTCGCTGGGATCTGGCCATAGGGCATCCTTGCCTTGGGTTCTCAAGCGGGTTTTTCCCCTG
>CBDUSX010000557.1:0-1838 GCA_965369935.1 uncultured bacterium | reverse complement strand
CCCCGTCAAGGGGGAGGGGATAATCGGCCAGAGGCAAGAACGGTGGGGCGGGCGTCCCGCCCGCCAAATCGTAGGGGCGGTTCGCGAACCGCCCGTGCTGACGGGACTACCGTGCCTCACCCCCGCCTCACCACTGCCAGTGGTGAGGCCTCCCCCTTGTGTCTTGACGATGGTGTAGAACGGGTGGGAAGAGGCCGCCGCGCGCTGCGTCCACTCCCCGCCTCAGAGCTTGATGGCGATCTTGCGGGCGTTGTCGTCGCGCAGGTCGGCGCGCTGCATGGCTTCCTCGATTTTGTCCAGCTCGAACACGTGGCTGATCATGGGCGACACGTCAATCCGCCCCTCCACGATCAGCTTCAGGGCGCGCTTGAAGGAGACCAGCCCCGGCTCGTGCTGGGTGCCTGTGGTGGCGTTGATGGTGAGGCGGTTGCGCTGGAAGTCGTGGAAGTTGAAGGGCACCAGGGCCTTGGTATCCGGCTGGCCGAAATACAGCGCGTTGCCCTGGGGACGGATCAGGCCGATGGACTCGGCCAGGGCCGCCTGGTTGCCCACCGCCTCCACCAGATAGTCCACGCCCTTGCCGCCGGTCTCGTCCATCACGGCCTGGCGCACGTTGTCCCCGCCGGCCTTGACGGCCAGGTCCGCCCCGAAGTGTTTGGACAGCCCCAGCCGTGCCTCGGACAGGTCGGAGACGATCACCCTGGCCGCGCCGGCGCGCTTGAGGTTGTAGGCGAAGAACCAGCCCGCGGAGCCCTGGCCCATCACCATCACCGTTTTGCCCACCACGTCCACGGGCAGCTGGCGCAGGGCGAAGATGGTGGTGCCGAACTGCTGGGCCATCAGCATCTGCTCCATGGGCACCTCGGTCTCCGGCAGGGGCACCAGAAACTTGCCCTTGATGGTCTGCAAGTCCACGAAAGTGCCGGTGGGGTTGGGGCGCGAGGGACAGGTCAGCACGCGGTCGCCGGGGGCGAAGTCCGGATGGCGGCTCTCCGCCACCACCCCGATGCCCTCATGGCCCGGAAAGCCGGGGGTGGACGCCCGTTCGGGCAGGGGCACCTCCGAATGCAGCACGTGCACGTCGCTGCCGCAGATGGCCGCCCAATGGGTCTTTACCGTGACTTCCCCCTCCTCGGGGGGCAAGACGTCCACGGTTTCGCAGATGATCTTTCCCTTTTCCGGGATGCGGGTGGCGCGCATCTTGTCCATCGGGTGCTCCCAAACTCAAGCGAATCCGCCTAAAGCGTCCACACGGCGGCTGTTACGATGCATCCTCTTATCCCAGCGGGGCGGCCATTGCAACGGATTGAAATGGTGTCCCGACAGCGGGCGGGCGGAAGATGGGAAAAGAAAATCAGGAGGCGCGGGAAGCGGCGGGGATTTGCTGCAAAAGCTCCCGCACGCTGGCCGGAGTGACGTTCCAGTATCCGCGCTGCCGGGAGATCACCTCCAGGCCGCGGTCCAGCAGGTAATAGCCGTAGGCGGAGATTCGCCAGCGCGCGTCCCACATGCCCAGTGTCTTCAGCACCACGCCCTTGGGATCGGACAGGATGGGCATGGACAGCCCCATCCCCGCGGCGATGCGCCGGTTCTTGGCGGGGGAATCGGTGGTGATGACGACCAACTGGGTATTGGCGTCTTCGAACAGGGCCGTCATGCCGCGCAACTGCGCGAGATCCCCGAGGCAGGTGTTTCACCAATCCCCGCGGTAGAAGTAAAGGAGCGTGTTCCGCCGGGAAGGCGCGAATTCAAAGGGCTGGCCCGCCTGATCGAGCAACTGGAAGCTCTCCACCCGCGGCTGCCCGGCCTTGCCGGACCCGGTGGCCGCCATGCCGGCC
>CBDUSX010000556.1:0-1850 GCA_965369935.1 uncultured bacterium | reverse complement strand
GCCTGCTGGCCGGGTCGGGATGCTCGGGCAAATCGGGACGACGTGACAGGACGGTCAGCCTGAGACCGTGCCCCCTCGCCACGGTTGATCCGTCCATCAACCGCATTCCATGCAAGAAGATCGGCAACAAATGGTACCGGGTGGATTGAATGGAACACCCCAAAGCAGGCGCTCCGCCGCCCCCGTAGTAATCCTCGCGCTCATGGCGGCCGCGGTCTGGCTCCTGTTCCTGCTGGGCTCGTGCGCCTCCGCGGATGGGTCCAACAGCACGGCGAAACGGCGCGGCAAAGGGCTGCGCCCCTGCCCCCGTTACAACAACCACATGCCGGGAAGCCTGCAGACGCCCTGCCGCCTCATTGACGGCAAGTACTACCGGGCCGACTGAATTTCCCTTCCGCGGCCCCGTACCCTGCGCCCTGCGTGACCATTCCCATTGAGCCGGCGGCCCCCCGCCGCCCGGCACGTTTGCGTTGACCCGCGCCTCACGGCCATGGCAAAACATGGCAGAACAAGGCTGATCCACACTCCGTAGATTGGGCAATCCGCAGGCCGCCCGCCCCGGCAGGGAGCGCGGGCCTGAGGATGCACGGACCATTCCCGCACAACAGCAGGGAGCAGAACCATGAGCGACATTGATTTCACCACCATTCTCCCGGAAGGCTGGCAAAGGCCGCGCGGCTATTCCCATGGCGTGCGCTCCTCCGGCAGCCGCATCGTCCACGTCGCGGGGCAGACCGGCACCCGGGAAGGCGCGCCGGGCGGTGGGGACTTCGGCGCGCAGTTCGGCGCCGCCCTGGAGCGGGTGGTGAGCGTGATGCAGGCCGCCGGCGGCACGGCGGAACACATCACCGCCATGCGCCTCTACGTGACCAGCGTCGCGGCCTATCAGGAAGCCGGAGCCGCCCTTGGGGAGGCCTGGAAGCGGCACATCGGAAAGCATTTTCCGGCCATGACCCTGGTGGAGGTCACCGCCCTGCTCAATCCGGACGCGCTGGTGGAAATCGAGGCTGAGGGCGTGCTGCCCTAGGCAATAGGGGATTGCCCGCCGGCCGGGAACAGCCATGATCTCTTCCACCGAAATCGCGCAATTCGCCGCCCGCCACGTGGCCACGGCACAGGGGCTGGACAGCGGCGAGGAGTTTCCCGGCGAGCTGTGGCGCAAGATGGGCGAGGCCGGGCTGCTGGGCCTGTACCTGCCCGAATCCTGCGGCGGAGGCGGCGCGCATAGCGCGGCCATGATCGAAGCGGGGGAGGCCTTCGTGCGCGGCGGGGGCAACCTGGGCATGGCCGTGGCCTGGTTCGGGCATAGCCTGGTGGCCCGGTTCTTCCTGCTGGGCTTCGGCAGCGAGGCGCAGCGGGCCGCCCACCTGCCCGCATTGGCGCGCGGAAGCCTCACCGCCGCGGTGGCCATTTCCGAGCCGGGGGCGGGCGCACACCCCAAGCACCTGAAGAGCGAAGCCGTCCGGGAGAACGGCGGGTTCCGCCTCAACGGAGAGAAGTTCTACGTCACCAACGGAAACATCGCCGGGCTGTTCGTGGTCGTGGCCATTACGGAAGTCGTAGCGGAGCGCAAGCGCTTCAGCGCCTTCCTGATGCCCAGGGACGCTCCCGGTCTGACCATCCATGCCATGCCGCCCCTGGATTACCTGCGGCCCTCGCAGCACGTGCGGCTCCAGCTGTCCGACTGCCTCCTGCCCGCCTCCGCCCTGCTGGGGGCCGAGGGCCGGGCTTTCGAAACCATGGCCCGGCCCTTCCGGGACGTGGAAGACACGCTCAACGCCGGACCGCGGCTGGGCGGCATGGGCTATCAGGTGGATGCGCTGCTGGGCGCTCTGCGCGCCGGCGGCGCC
>CBDUSX010000555.1:0-1854 GCA_965369935.1 uncultured bacterium | reverse complement strand
CGCTTCGGCGTCCTTAAACCCCAGCCGGTACCAGAGGGGGCACAGGGCCAGGCCGAGCAGCACCAGCAGGATTTGCCAGGCGGCCTCCCAGGGAAACCAGAGGGGCGCCGGGCTGCCCGCCAGCCAGGAGCCGATGCCCACCAGCAGGCAGAACACGCTTAGCCCGCAGGCCGCCATGGCCCCCAGGGCGCGCCACAGGCGGCGTGGTCCTGCATCGGCTTCCACCCCTGCCGCCGCGGCGACGGGGCCCCAATAGCCCGGCGGCCTGACGCGCTCGTAAAATTCCTTCAGGCGGGCGTGGTCTTCCGGCCCGGCAATGCGGATGGCCGCCATGGCCGCCAGGGTGGAAACGACCGCCATGATGAGCAGCCGCCAGGCCTGATTTTCCATGGTGAGCATCAGCACGGGCGCCACCACCAGGGAGACCACCACCGCGGCGATCTCGGCCCAGGCGTTCATGCGCCACCACAGCCAGCGCAGGATCAGCACCACGCCCATCCCCGCCCCCAGCAGCAGGCTGGTCTGCCAGGCCTGCCTGATGGAAGTAAGCTGGGTCATGATCAATAAGGCGATGGTCAGGATCAACAGGTTGGCGCCCCGCGCCACCCACACCAGGGAGCGGTCCCCCGGCTCCTTCTTCAGCCACGCCTGGCAGATGAAGCGCTTGTAGATGTCGTTGGTCCAGTAGGACGAGCCCCAGTTGATGTGGGTGTCCACCGTGGAGGCCAGGGCCGCCAGCATGCCTGTCACCATCAGTCCCAGCACCCCCGGCGGCAACAGCTCCGCCATGCCCCGCACGTAGGTGGATTCGCGCTCCGCCTGCAACAGCCCGGCGGGCAGCGCCGGATCGGGCGGAAACAGCACCAGCAGCCCCAGCCCCAGGGGCAGCCACAGCAGCGAGCGCAGCAGCACCTGCGTGAAGGTGAACACGACGGCGGCCACCCGCGCATCGTTCTCGCTGCGGCAGGCCATGGAGCGCTGGGCCAGATAGCCGGTGCCGTCCGCATTGAGCTGGATCAGCCATTGCAAGGCGAACAGGAACAGCAGGGCGAAGGAGGCGTCCTTGGCCTGATCCGGCGTGAAGGCCAGAATCTGGGCCGGCTCGATGCCCCCCGGCCCCCCGCCCGCGAATTTCCCGTAAATCTGCTCCGTGATGGCGCTCAGGCCCCCCGCCTCGCCCACCACGATTACCGCGAATGCCATGGTGCCCAGCAGCATCACGGCGATTTGCAGCACGTCCGTGGCCACCACGCTGCGCAGCCCGCCGGTGGTGGAGTAGAACGTCGTCACCGCCAGGATCGCCAGGATGGAGATCAGGTTGCTGGCGGAGCGAATCCACACCTCCGGATCGTCCGGCGTCGCCACGGTCAGCGGCACGTCCACCCACTGCATGAAATCCGCCACCGGCATGATGAGGCCCGCCGGCAGCCACAAATCCCAGCGCAGGAAGGGCTCGGCGATCCTGGCCGCGGCGAACAGCACCCAGGCCAGCACGGTGCAGTTGAAGATGGTGCCGAAATAGATGGCCTTGATGATACGCAGCACCGCCGCGGGACGCTTCCCGTAGCGCACCTCGGTCAACTCCGCGTCCGTCAGCACGCCGGCCCGCCGCCAACTGGAGGCCAGCACGAAGCCCATCAGCAGGAAGGCCAGGGCGTATATCCAAAGCTGCCACAGGGCGAAGATGCCCGCCGTGGCGATGACGCCCGTCACCAGCAGGGGCGTGTCCGCGGCGAATTGGGTGGCGGCCATGCTCAGCCCCGCCTTCCAGCCCGGCAGGCTGCGCCCGGCCAGGAAGTATTCCTCCAGATTCCGCGAGGCCGCCCCCTTGTTCCGCAAGCCCGAGCCGATGGC
>CBDUSX010000554.1:0-1863 GCA_965369935.1 uncultured bacterium | reverse complement strand
CCCAGGCCCAGCAGGGTGATCATGGCCAGCAGCATGAACAGGTTCTGGAAGGCCAGCACGGTGGCGGAGCGGGTGACGTGGCGCACCAGCAGGGCATGGGCCAGGTTGCCCGACTCGCTGAGGGAAAGGCCCAGCTCCCTGGCCTGGCGGATCAGCTCCTGGGGCGGGGCCTGGCGGAAGGAGCCCCCGCCCAGCAGGTCCATCTGGGTCAGGGCCTCGCTGTAGAGGAGGCTGCCCGTCATGGCGATGGTGAAAGCGCCGCCGACGGTCATGGTGAGGTTGATCATCCACGAGGCGGTGCCGGCATCCTCCCGGGGCACGGCGTTCATGGCCGCCGTGTTGACCGGGGTCATCAGCAACGTCACCGCCACCCCCCGCCAGATCTGGGGATAGATCACCTCCCAGCGGTCCACCGCCGTGTCCAGCCCGTGATAGAGATACAGGGAATAGACCATCAGCAGCACCCCGCACACCGTGGGCCAGCGCGGCCCGATGCGGTCGGTGAGAATGCCCGCCACGGGCATCAGCACGGCCACGGTGATCGCTCCCGGCACGAGCAGCAGCCCGGTGTCAATGGTGTCGCGCCCCTGCACGTTCTGCAGGAAGATCGGCAGCAGGAACAGCGCGCCGAAGAACCCGGACGCGCGAATAGCGCTCAGGATCATGGTCAGGCTGTATTCGGTGGAGCGGAACAGCCCGAGCGGCATCACCGGATTGGGGCTGTCCCACACCATCACCACGAACAACACCAGGGACACGGCGGTGACGGCCATGCCCAGCAGGATGATCTGCGAATTCCAGCCCTCCTCCTGCCCGTTGTCCAGGGTCAGCAGGCCCGCCACCAGAAACACCCCCAGGGCCAGAAAGCCCGCCCAGTCGAAAGCGGCGGAGGTTTCCCGCCGGTTCTCCCGCAGCACGGCCACGGTCAGCAGGATGGCCAGAATGCCCACGGGCAGGTTGACCGCGAACACGGCGCGCCAGTTGAACCATTCGGTCAGGTAGCCCCCGGCGGTGGGGCCGATGGCCGGCCCGGCCATGAAGCCCACCCCCCACAGGCCCAGGGCCCGGCCCCGCTCGTGCGGCGCGAAGGTGTCGGTGATGATGGCCATGCTGGTGGGCATGATCCCGCCGGCCCCCAGGGCCTGGATCACCCGGGCGGCGATCAGCATCTCCAGACTCGCCGCCATCGCGCACAGGAGCGAGCCGATGGTGAACACCAGCAACTCCGCCGCGAACAGCCGCCCCAGCCCGTAGCGCCGGCCCAGCCAGCCCGTGGCGGGCATGCTCACCGCGGTGGAGATCATGAACGCCGTGGAGACCCACTGCACCTGCTTCACGTTGGCGCCGAAGGCGGACATGATCTTGGGCAGCACCACGTTGACGATGGTCACGTCCAGCACCGCCATGAAGGTGCCCACGATGACCACCCCCAGCACCAGCCAGCGCCGCAGGCCCACCGGATATGAACCCTCGCTCACCTCGCTCCATTTTTTACGGATGTATTTTTACATGTGGTCCCGACACCGGGCGCCCGAATCACTTGCCCGCGCCGGGCGCGGGAGGCGCCTCCCCCGTGCGCACGAAGTGGCGCAGCACCTCGCAGAACTCGCCAGGCGCAGTCATCATGATTTGGTGCCCCTTGTTTTCAAATGTATAAAAGGTCGAGTTGCGCAGCCGCTCCGCGATTTCAACTCCAATCTCGTAGGGGACCCTGTTATCCTCTGTCCCGTGCATGACCAGGGTTGG
The DNA here is from genome assembly GCA_965369935.1 of uncultured bacterium. Taxonomy (GTDB): domain Bacteria; phylum SAR324; class SAR324; order SAR324; family JACQKK01; genus JAPUIH01. The sequence goes on along the minus strand of CBDUSX010000554.1, from coordinate 117 downwards.
AATTGCAAGTCGCGGTACTTCCTGTTTTGCCTTTGCGTCGTCCTGTCTATCGAGGAAGAAACTGAGAATTGTGTCCAGCGGAAGGGCCGACCAAAACCTTACGTGTTCCTTTGCTTG
>CBDUSX010000553.1:0-1864 GCA_965369935.1 uncultured bacterium | reverse complement strand
TGCGGACGCCGGCAGACAGATCCAGGAGCATCCTATGAATTTCGCCTTATCCGAAGAGCAGGAAATGCTCCAGGCCAGCGCCGCCGAGTTCGTCAAGCGGGAGTCCTCCCTGAAACGCATCCGGGAGTTGCGGGAGGACGAGATCGGCTTCTCCAGGGAAGTCTGGAGCAAGATGGCCGAACTGGGCTGGCAGGGCATCACTATTCCGGAGGAGTTTGGGGGCCTCGGAGAAGGCATGGTGGAAATGATCGTGGTCATGGAAGAGCTGGGGCGGGGGCTGATGCCCGAGCCCATGCTTTCCTCCGTGCTGATGGCGGGCAACGCCCTGATGGCCGGGGGAAGCGAGGAACAGAAAAAAGAATGGCTCCCCAGGATCGCCGAGGGGGAAGCCCTGATGTCGCTGGGTTATCTGGAGCGGCAAAGCCGCTACGACCCCTACGACGTGAGCACCGAAGCAAAAAAAGACGGCAAGGGCTGGGCGCTCAACGGCGAGAAAATCTTCGTGCTCGATGCCGGCGTGAGCGAGCGCATCGTGGTCTCCGCCCGCTCCGGCGGCCAGCGCCGCAGCCACGAGGGCGTGGAAATGTTCCTGGTGGACCCCAAGGCCAAGGGCGTCACCCTGACCCCCATCCCCACCATGGACTGGCGCAGGCAGTTCCTGCTCAAGCTGGACAAGGTGAAGGTGGACGAGGGGCAACGCCTGTCGGGCAAGGACGGGGGGGAGGCCCTGGAAGCCGCCCTGGACCGGGCCACGGTGGGCCTGGCGGCGGAAATGCTGGGCGCCATGAACGAGGCGTTCTCCATCACCATGGAGTATTTGAAAACCCGCAAGCAGTTCGGCGTGCCCATCGGCTCCTTCCAGGCGCTCAAGCACCGCGCCACGGACGAGTACGTGCAGACCGAGCTTTCCCGCTCCGCGGTGTACTACGCGGCCATGACCCTGGACGAAAACATGCCCGACGCCGCGCGGGCCGTGTCCACCGCCAAGGCCCGCTGCAACGACGCGTTTCACCTGATCGGCAACGAGTCCATCCAGATGCACGGCGGAATCGGCATGACCGACGAGCACGACATCGGATTTTTCTTCAAGCGCGGCCGGGTGGCCAAGGTGACCCTGGGCGACTCGGACTTTCACCGCGACCGCTACGCCCGCCTGAAGGAGTATTGAGCGCCCACATGGATCCCGCGCCGCGCCGCCTGCCGGGCGCGCAGGCGCTCCTGCCCCCCGCACGCTTCAAACCCGCGATCATTACCGCGGTCATATCCGTAATAATTTGCGCTTCGCTGTGGCTTCCGGCCGCTGCGCGGGGAGAGCCGAAGCCCCCCGGCCCGGAGGACGCGCGGGCCATCCGCCAGGTGATCGAAACACAGTTGGCGGCCTTCCGGCGGGACGACGCCGAGGCGGCCTTCGCCCAGGCCGCGCCTTCCGTGCGGCGCATCTTCCGCACCCCGGAGCGGTTCATGGCCATGGTGATGGCCGACTACCGGCCGGTATACCGCCCGGACAAGGTTTCGTTCCTGAAGCTGATCTTCGAGGACGGCAGGACGGTGCAGCAAATGCTGTTCGTCAATGCCGAGGACGGCGCGGTGTTCGCCTTTTACCTGATGGAACGCCAGCCGGACGGCGCATGGAAAATTGCCGGGGTCTTCCTCCGTTCCAGGCGCGCCGAGCGTGTCTGAAAGCGGTCAGGGGGCCTTGCCCCCCGACAACCCCCAGCAGGGGCCAAAGGCCCCTGCACCCCAATAAGTTGCGGGAGTTGGCGCAAGGGCCAACTCCCGCCTGCTAGGGGGGTTCGGGGGGGCGTGCTCCCCCGAAAATTGTTTGTAAAAAATTCAGGCTAGCCGGCCTGTCCCCCGCCGGCCT
>CBDUSX010000552.1:0-1879 GCA_965369935.1 uncultured bacterium | reverse complement strand
ACCGCCCGCACCACGCGGCGCATCACCTTCATGTTGCGGGTCTTGGGCAGGTCGGAGACGTAGACGATCTCCCGCGGCGCAAAGGGCTTGCCCAGCCCGTCCACCACCGCCCGCCCAAGCCGCTCGTCCAGGGCCTTGTCCGCCGTCACGCCCTCCGCCGGTACGCACACGCAGACCAGCGCCTCTCCCTTGACCTTGTCCGGCACGCCCACCACCGCCGCTTCGGCCACCTTGCCGGTCGCCAGCAGCAGGGATTCCACCTCTGCGGGCCCGACGCGCTTTCCGGCTACGTTGAAGGCGTCGTCGGAGCGCCCCGGCACGAACCAGAAGCCGTCGGCGTCCCGGTAGGCGAAGTCGCCGTGCACCCAGATGCCGGGAATTTTGTTCCAGTAGGCGTCCATGTAGCGCTCCCCGTCATCGTCCCACAACCCCCGCGTCAGGCCGATGGAGGCATTGCGCAACACCAGCTCGCCCAACTCCCCCGGCCCCACGGGGGCGCCCGAGGCGTCCACGATGTCCGCCCCCATGCCCGGGATGGAGACGGAAAAGCTGCAAGGCTTGATGGGATGAATGACCGTGGTGAGCAGGATGCCCCCGCTGATCTCCGTGCCGCCGGCCCAGTTGTGGAGGGGCGCTTTTTCCTTGCAGACGTTGTGGAAGCACCACAGCCAGGAATCCGGGTTCCAGGCCTCGCCCGTGGAGGCGACGATGCGGATGGAGGACAGGTCGTATTTTTCCACCTCTTCCGTGCCCTGGCGCATCATGGAGCGGATGACGGTCGGGGCCACGCCCAGGAAGCTCACCTTGTGATCCTCCACCAGCTTCCACATCCGCCCCGGCTGGGGATAGTCCGGCCCGCCCTCGGCGATGACCATGGTGCCTTGCAGGGAGGTGGCCCCCATGCTCATGAACGGGCCCACCACCCAGCCCATGTCGCTCAGCCACATGATGCGGTCGCCCGGCTTGAAGTCCATGCACAGCCCCCAATCCAGGGCGATCTTGGTGAGCATGCCGCAGTGGGTGAGGATGGTGCCCTTGGCCTTGCCGGTGGTGCCGGAGGTATAGGCCAGGATCACCGGCGCATCGGCGTCCATCTCCTCGGTGGGGCTGTCCTCCGGCTGGCTTTCCCGCAGCTCGTGCCACCAGTGGTCCCGCCCCGGCTGCATGCGCACCTCGGGCCCGGTGCTTTTCAGCACGATCACGTGGCGCAGGCCCGCCACGGACGCCGCCGCCTCGTCCATCACCGGCTTCAACTGCACCAGATTGCCCCGGCGCATGGTGCCGTCCACGGTGACGACCCCCACCGCTCCGCCATCGTTCATGCGCTGCACCACCGCGTTGGTGCCGTAGCCGGAAAACAGCGGCAGCACGATGGCGCCGATCTTGGCGATGGCCAGCAGCGCCGCCACCGCCTCGGGCAGGAAGGGCACGTACAGCGCGATCACATCCCCCCGGCCGTAGCCCAGGCCGCGCAGGGCCGCGGCGAAGCGGCAGGTTTCCGCGTTGAGTTCCGCATAGGTCCAACTGCGCACCGTGCCGTCCTCCCCCTCCCACACCAGGGCCTGCTGCCCGGCCACGGGGGTGTCCATGTGCCTGTCCAGGCAGTTCAGCACGGCGTTGGTCTTGCCGCCCACGCACCATTTGGCCCAGGGCAGGCCGGCGGAGAGGTCCAGCACCTGGTCGTAAGGCTTGTAGAAGCGGATGCCGCAGTGGCGGATCAGCGCGTCCCAGAACCATTCCGGCTCTTCCACGGAGCGCCGCGCCAACTCGTCGTATTCGGTTATGTCCAGGGCTTTCATGAAAGCCGTCATGTTGCTGCCCGCGATCATCTCCTCGCTCGGCCGCCACACGATTTCCTGCGTGCCCAGGGTTTCCATCG
>CBDUSX010000551.1:0-1890 GCA_965369935.1 uncultured bacterium | reverse complement strand
GGGATGCCGGGCCGTGGGTTAGGGGTCTCCCGCGGATCGCAGACCCCTGCGACCGTCCCCTTCTCCAGCCTTCGGCGCACGTCCGCCAGCCGTCACGCCTCGATCCGCGCGTCCGGCAGGGGCGAATGTGGCGCGCACTGCGCCCTCGCCGCAAGCAGTTGCTCGAGGGGCCAGGTGAGCACCTGACCCGCCTCCAGCCGCTCTGCCCGCGGGCAGTTCATGCAGCGGGGATGAAGCCGCCTTCCCATGGTGCGGATGTAGAATCCGATCCGCACCGTCCTCCGCTGCGCCAGCCCGCGGTAGTGCCGGCAGGCAGCCACCGAGATGGTCTGGCTGTAGGTTTCACAGCGGAAGTAGAGATCGCCTGCTATGGGCTCGCTCATCAGGCATTCCCGGAAGCGCTCCATGGAGCGCAAGGCGCGCCCGCGCCTTACGGCTTCAGTTTGTTCAGGCACGCCTCGTCACATTTTACGCGCCTCCCCAACAGCGTACAGGCGCGCACGTTCAGGTTGCGGATGCCGTATGCGGAAGCCAGGGCCGCGCGCAGGGCTTTCACCCTGACCAGGCCGGAGGTCTTCAGATACGGGCAGTGCACCACGAAGCGCCTGCTGAACTGGGGAAGGTTGACGAGAGTCGGTGCAACCAGGGTATATCCCAGAAAGACCAGGACAATACCCGCAAACACGTACAATGCTGTGGTCATGGTTGCTCCTCCCTGACGCGGGTGGGCCGGATTCCGCCCCTTCGCGCCCTTGGACGCCGTGAAGCGGGGCCTCCGGAGGAGAGGACAATCCACCCACCCATTCTTGCAATGCTCCGGAGACTCTTTCAAGATTTTATCACGCTGTAATCATTAGTAAATATGTCTCTTTTAAACCTATTTCGCCGATGTTGCGCCGATGCAAAAAAGACGCGCGAAAGACGCCCCGATAACCCTCGCCGGGGACCCGGCTGGATATCTCCCCGCGCCATCGCGGAACGAGGGCCCGCCGCGCCAGCTTGGCACCGCATCCCGGGAGCGCCGCGGCCCGCCGATATCGCGGGGCGGAAATGCCCGATTCCGCGCAAATATGCCCCGCGGCACGGCCCGGGCGGCCATTCCGGAGTGACCGGCAAATGCTCCGATAAGCGCGCGGGCATGGACTTCCCGGGCCTCCCCGCACCGGTCGTATGGTCCTTGCAGCTTGTTCTTGCAGAAGTCGGAAACGATGGAAGTTGCGTTTTGTGAACAGCCCGGCCGGCGGGGCGCGAAGCCGCGCCGCGTATGAAGCAGGGTATGATTCAGGGGCTTCCGGCCGGGCATGATCGAGGAGTTGCGCCATGATTCGATACATGAAGCTCGTGGCAGTGCTGGGCATCCTGGGGTTTGCCATCGCGGGGCCGGGCATTTTCGGGGCGGCCGGCAGGGACCTCAATATGAGGGAGCTGATGGGAAACAACTTCAGCCATCTGCAGAAAATTCTGGTTGATCTCATCAGGAGCGATTACGCCACCGTCGCCCACGACGTTCAGGTGATCGGCGACCATGCCGGGAAACTGAGCGGGGCCGTGCCACGTTCCGCCAGGAAAAATCGCGAGTTGTTTCTTTCGATGGCGTTCAATCTCAAGGTGCATGCGGACAACCTCAAGATGATCGCCAAGCTCCTGAAGGATCACGACCGGGAGGCGGCGCCGGACAAGCTGCTGAAGGTGGACTACCTGCGCAATTCGGCCGCGGCCCACTTCGGGCAGATGGTCACGACCTGCGTGGCCTGTCACAACCAGTTCCGCCGCCGCGTGCTGAAATAAACCGGCCAGGGGGCCTTGCCCCCTGACAACCCCCAGCAGGGGCCGAAGGCCCCTTGTGTCTTGAAAATTTAGTATCATGAAAGCAGTGGGACACCCATGCGG
>CBDUSX010000550.1:0-1895 GCA_965369935.1 uncultured bacterium | reverse complement strand
CTAGGGTTGCAATCTCATGTCGTGCACCGAGGTACCCGGAGCAATCATCGGGTACACGTGCTCGGAAGGATCGTGATGGAAGTCTATCAACACCGTGCGGTCGTTGATCTCCCGCGCTTTTTCCAGCGCCGGGCGCACGTCCTTTTCCTCCTTCACGGTGATGCCCACGCAGCCGTATGCCTCCACCAGCGCCTGATAATTGGGGATGGTGGCGCTGAGGTGGATGCCGCTGTAGCGCTCCTCGTAGAACAACTCCTGCCACTGCTTGACCATGCCCAGGGAATAGTTGTTGAACAGGGCGATCTTGACCGGGATGTCGTAAACGACGGAGGTGGCCAACTCCTGCAGGTTCATCTGGAAGCTGCCGTCGCCGGAGACCAGCCACACGTCCTGCTTCGGCTGGGCCTTTTTGGCGCCCAGGGCCGCGGGCAGGCCATAGCCCATGGTGCCCAGCCCCCCTGAGGTGAGCCACTGCCGCGGCCGCTTGAAGGGATAGAACTGCGCCGCCCACATCTGGTGCTGCCCCACGTCGGTGGCAAGGATGGCCTCCCCGCCGGTCATCTCGGAAAGCTGCTCCATGATGTACTGGGGCTTGAGCTTGCCGTTGCGCGAGTAGCGCAGGGGCTGCTCTTCCTTCCAGCCGGCAATCTGGCGCCGCCAGTCGGCGTGCTTGGTTTTGGAGACGCGCTTGATCATGGCGCTCAGGGCCTCCCTCGCGTCGGCCAGGATGGCCACGTCGGCGAAGCGGTTTTTGTGCACCTCCGCCGGGTCCACCTCCACGTGAATCACCTTGGCCTTGGTGGCGAACTTCTCCAGATTGGCCGTCACCCGGTCGTCGAAGCGCACCCCCACCGCGATCAAGAGGTCGGCGTCCCGCACGGCCCAGTTGGCATAGGCGGTGCCGTGCATGCCCAGCATGTTCAAGGAAAGCGGGTGTCGCTCCGGGATGGCGCCCCGCCCCATCAGGGTGGTGGTGACCGGTATGTCCGCCTTTACCGCCAGGGCCAGCAATTCCTTGTGGGCGCCGGTGTGCACCACCCCGCCGCCGACGTAGAGCACGGGTTTTTTGGACTTGTTGATCAACTCCGCGGCCTCATCGCAAGGGCCCGGCTCGCATTTCAACTCGGGCGAGTAGCCCCTGATCTTGACGGATTTGGGGTACTCGAATTTCTTCACCTGGCCCTGGGAAACGTCGCGCGGCACGTCAATCAGCACCGGCCCGGGGCGCCCGGAGGACGCGATGTAGAAAGCCTCCTTGACCACGCGGGGGATGTCTTGCGGATTCCGCACCTGGAAGCTGTGCTTCACGATGGGCAGGGTGATGCCCATGATGTCCGATTCCTGAAAGGCGTCGGTGCCGATGGCCTGGGTGGGCACCTGCCCGGTGATGGCGACGATGGGCACGGAGTCTAAAATCGCATCGGCGATGCCCGTCACCAGGTTGGTCGCGCCGGGCCCGGAGGTGGCGAGGCATACCCCTACTTTTCCGCTGACCTTGGCGTAGCCCTCCGCCATGTGGGCCGCCCCTTGCTCGTGCCGGGTGAGGATGTTCTCGATTTGCTTGCCTTCCTTCACCAGGGCATCGTAAATGGGCAGCGCGGCGCCTCCGGAAATGCCGAAGATCACCTTGACCTGCTCTTGGATCAGGGATTTGACCAATGCCTCTGCGCCGTTCATACCTCTCTCCATTGCGCGCTTTTTGCCGGCCGTGCGGGGCGCCTGTGCGGCGGATTTCCCGCGGAGCGGCCAATTTGCGGTTAATTTTCAAAGTTATGCAGGCAGGGTGCACAAGTCAACAGTAAATGCCATTACAGGAACGGCGGAGGCGATTTTTCCACGATTGGAGGGTCCGGGAGCAGCGGTTAGTCCCATTGGCCCGTGTATGGGACGAGCCG
>CBDUSX010000549.1:0-1899 GCA_965369935.1 uncultured bacterium | reverse complement strand
TTGTAGGGCATGGGCACGTCCATGGCGGCGACCCGCAATATGGGCGCGTCGAGCTCGTCAAAGGCCCGCTCGTTCACCATCGCCGCTACCTCCGCGCCGAAGCCGCCCCGCTTCCAGGCTTCATGGGCGATCACCAGCCGGTGGGTCTTGCCCACCGAGTTGAGGATGGTCTCCTCGTCCAGGGGCGCCAGGGTGCGCGGGTCCACCACCTCGACGCTGATGCCCTCGCGGGCCAGTTCGGTGGCCGCCGCCAGGGCGCGCGGCACCATCATCTGGGTGGCGACCACCGTCACGTCGCTGCCCTCGCGCTTGACCTCCGCCTTGCCGATGGGGATGGCATAGGGCTCCTCGGGCACCGGCTCCGCGGGGGCCATGTAGGCCAGCTTGTGCTCGAGGAAGATCACCGGGTTGTCGTCGCGGATGGCGGCGGCCAGCAGGCCCTTGGCGTCGAAGGGGTTGGACGGGGCGATCACGACCAGCCCCGGCACGTGGGTGAACCAGGCCTCCAGGCTTTGGCTGTGCTGGGCGGCCAGGCGGATGCCTCCCCCCTGGGGCCCGCGGATCACGATGGGCACGGTGGGCTTGCCGCCCAGCATGTAGCGGAACTTCGCCGCCTGATTGACGATCATGTCCATCATCAGGGTCACGAAGTCGAAAATCTGCACCTCCACGATGGGCCGCAGACCCGCGATGGCCGCGCCCACGCCGGCGCCGCAGAAGGTGGCCTCGCAGATGGGGGTGTCGCGCACGCGCGCGCGCCCGTACTTTTCCACCAGGCCCTTGGTGGTCTGGAAGATGCCGCCGGTTTCCGCCACGTCCTCGCCCATCACGAACACCGACTCGTCGCGCTCCATCTCCTGGTGCATGGCCTCGTTGAGGGCCTCGGCGAAGTTGATTTCGCGCGTGCCCGCATCGGCCGGCTCCTCGTGGGGAGTGTGGGGCGCGTACACCGAGCTTTTCAGCACCTCCTCGCCGGGCTCCGGGCCTTCCATGCCGAAGGCCACCGCCGCTTCCAGCTCCGCGTCAATCCGCTGCTGGATGGACTTGATGCGCATGCGCGCCTCCGGCTTGTCCTTGCCGAGGGCCTCCTCCACGCGCTTGATGGGGTCGCGCGCCATCCATGCTTCCATGTCCTTCATGGAGCGGGGCTCGGGCAGGTTGGCGCGCATGCTGTGCTGGCCCCAGCGCCAGGTGACCGCCTCGATCAGGCTGGGGCCCTCGCCGGCGCGGGCGCGTTCCACCGCCTCGCCCACGATTTTGCTGACTTCGAGCGCGTCGTTGCCGTCAATGGTCACGCCCGGAATACCGTAGGCCACTGCGCGCTGGGAAATCCGCTCGACCGCCGTGGTGCGCAGGTAGCTGGTGTTGAGCGCCCACTGGTTGTTCTCGCAAATGAAGATCACCGGCAGCTTCCACACCGAGGCCAGGTTCAGGGACTCGTGAAAAATCCCCTGGTTGTTCGCCCCGTCGCCGAAGAAGGAGATCACCACCTGGTCCGTGCCGCGGATTTTCGCCGCCAGGGCCGCCCCCGTGCCCAGGGGCATGGCGCCGCCCACGATGCCGTTGGCCCCCAGGATGTTCAGGTCCAGGTCGGCGATGTGCATGGAGCCGCCCAGCCCGCGGCAGTAGCCCGTCTCGCGGCCCATCAGCTCGGCCATCATCCGTTGCAGGTCCGCGCCCTTGGCGATGCAGTGGCCGTGGCCGCGGTGGTTGCTGCCGATGTAGTCGTCCTCGCGCAAATTCAGGCAGGCCCCCGCGGCGATGGCCTCCTCGCCGATGTAGCTGTGGGCGGTGCCCTTCACCGTGCCCGCCTGAAACAGCTCCAGGGTGTACTCCTCGAAGCGGCGGATGCGGTACATGGTCGTGTACAGCCGTTCCAGCAGCTCGGGCTGCTCTTGC
>CBDUSX010000548.1:0-1901 GCA_965369935.1 uncultured bacterium | reverse complement strand
CTCAGGCGCCTTGCTGTTTCAACAGGGAGAGGATGCCGCCCTGGGCGACGATGTTCACCAGATCGGCGGAAAGGGCCATGCCCTTCAACTCGCTGCCCCGGGTGATATTCCTGACGAGAGAGTTCTCGAATTCCAGTTCCAGTTCCTCGCCTTCCTCGAAGGCCTCCCATACGCCCTTGCACACCAGCACGGGAAAGGCGATGGCGATGCTGTTGCGGAAGAAGATGCGCCCGAAGGACTCGGCCACCACGCAGCCGATGCCCAGCCGCTTCAGGTTGGTGGGGGCGCTCTCGCGGCTGGAGCCGCAGCCGAAGTTCTCCCCCGCCACGATCACGTCGCCGGGCTTGTGCCCCTGCACGAAGCCCTCATGCACGTGCAGGATGGTCTTCTTCGCCTCCTCCCAGGGCAGGTCGCGGCTGAAGCCTGGCGCCATGTAATCGGTGTTGATGTGGTCGCCGAAAATCCAGACTTTGCCCTTGATGACGATGCTCATGGTCTGCCTCATCTGTTTGGCCGCTCGCTGCCCGCCGCCATGGAAGACGGCCCGATCAGGGAATGAACGGGCGCGGGTCGGTGATCCTGCCTTCGATGGCCGAGGCCGCCACGGTTTCCGGCGAGGCCAGATACACGAAGCTTTCCGGGCTGCCCATGCGCCCCTTGAAGTTGCGGTTGGAGCAGGAGACCGCGTTTTCGCCAGGGGCCAGGATGCCCATGTGCCCTCCGCCGCAGGGGCCGCAGCCGGGCGTGGCGATCATCGCCCCGGCCTCCAGAAAGGTCTGGATGGCGCCGGATTTGGCGAGGTTGGTGAAAATTTCGCGGGAGCCGGGGATCACCAGCAGCCTTGTCCACGGGCTGACCTTGCTTCCTTTCAGGATGGCCGCCGCCTTTTCCAGGTCCTCTGTGCGGGCGTTGGTGCATGAACCCAGAAAAGCCTGATGCACCATGATCTCCCCCACATCCGTGACGGGCTTGACGATGTCCACGTTGTGGGGCAGGGCCACCTGGGGCTCCAGGGCGCTCACGTCCAGCTCGTGCACGGCCAGGTATTCCGCGTCCGCATCCGGCCCGAAGGGCTCCACCGTTTCCGATGTGCGCCCCTTGAGGTAGGCCACGGTCTTATCGTCCGCCTCGAAGAAAGAGAACTTCGCGCCGAGTTCCACCCCCATATTGCTCAAGGTCATCCGCTCGTCCACGCTCATGGCCTCCGCCGCCGGGCCGCTGTGCTCGATGGCTTTGTACTGGGCCACCTCGGCGCCGTGCCGGCCCGCGATCTTGAGTTGAATGTCCTTGGCCGTGACGCCTTTGGGCAGTTCCCCCTTGAGCACGAATTTGATGGTCTCCGGCACCCGGAACCACAACTCGCATTTCACCATGGCGTAGGCCAGGTCGGAAAAGCCGATGCCGGTGGCGGCCGCGCCCAGCGCCCCGTAGGTGGTGGTGTGCGAGTCTCCGCCGACGATCAGCCGCCCGGGCAGGGCATGGCCTTTTTCCGGCAGCACCACGTGGCAGATTCCCGTGCCGCCATCGTAGAAATTCCCGATGCCCTGGGCCTTGACGTATTCTCGCATTTTGCTGTGGACTTCCGCCGCCGCGACGTGGGTGGCCGGCACGCGGTGGTCCATTACCACCACCATTCTCTCCGGGTGCTTGATTTTGTCGAAGCCGTTCTCCAGCATCATCTCGTAAGAGCGGGGGAAGGTGCCGTCATGGCCCATGATCACGTCCAGCTCCGCGGTCACGTATTCCCCCGGCCGCACCCCATCCTTCCCGGAGGCCCTGGCCAGGATTTTCTCCGCCATCGTCATTCCCATGCCGCATCGCTCCTGAAATCAGAACCCCTGGAATAAGAATCCGCGCGGGGCCGCATCACCGCAAACCCCGGCTTCTCTGCCGGCGGCCGG
>CBDUSX010000547.1:0-1905 GCA_965369935.1 uncultured bacterium | reverse complement strand
CCGGCGGCCCGCCCGCCCCTTTTTTCCTTGACAACCCACCGTGCTCCTTTCACCTATTGTTGTTATCCCTGAAGGGGCCCTCCCGCCCGTGCAAAACCCGTATTGTCCACCTCCCCATGACCCAACAGCCGCAAATTACCGGCCCGCGCACCCACCGCTGCGGGGAGATGCGGGCCGGGCAGGTCGGCTCCACGGTCATCATGATGGGCTGGGTGGCCACCCGGCGGGACCATGGCGGCGTGATCTTCGTGGACCTGCGCGACCACACGGGGATTCTGCAGGTGGTCTTCAAGCCGGAGGTCAACGCCGAGGCCCACAAGGCGGGCGACGCCCTGCGCAACGAGTACGTGATCGCCGTGGAAGGCAAGGTGGCCTACCGGGAGGAGGGCAACGTCAATCCCAAGCTGGACACCGGCGAAGTGGAGGTGCTGGTGGACCGGCTGGACATCCTCAACGTGTCCCGCCCGCCCCTGTTCGGCTGGGACGAGGAGGTGGAGGAGCGGCTGCGCATGAAGCACCGCTACTTCGACCTGCGCCGGGAGTCCATGCAGCACAACCTGCGCCTGCGCTCCCGCGCCGCCAACCTGGTGCGCGGCTACCTGTTGGGGCGGGACTTCGTGGAGATCGAAACGCCCGTGCTCACCCGGGCCACGCCGGAAGGCGCCAGGGACTACCTGGTGCCCTCGCGGGTGACGCCGGGCAGCTTCTATGCCCTGCCGCAGTCGCCCCAGATATTCAAGCAGTTGCTGATGGTGGGCGGATTCGACCGCTACTTCCAGATCGTCAAGTGCTTCCGGGACGAAGACCTGCGAGGCAACCGCCAGCCGGAATTCACCCAGATTGACCTGGAGTTGGCGTTCACCCAGCCGGAGGAGGTGTTCGGGCTGGTGGACGGCCTGATGGCGGAGTTGTTCAGGGAGACCATCGGCGTGGAGGTGCCCCTGCCCATTCCCCGCATGCCCTACAGCCAGGCCATGGAGGAATATGGCAGCGACGCGCCGGACCTGCGCTTCGGCCTGAAACTGGTGGACTTGTCCGAGGTGGTGCGGGGCTCCGAATTCAAGGTGTTCGCCGATGCCGTGGCCGCCGGCGGCGAGGTGAAGGCCATCCGCGTGCCGGGGGGAGCGGCCATGTCCCGCAAGGACCTGGATGACCTGACCGGTTTCGTGGCCACCTTCGGGGCCAAGGGCATGGCCTGGGTGAAATGCCAGCCGGACGGCTGGCAATCCCCCATCACCAAGTTCTTCAGCGAGGGCGAGCGGGAGGCCATGACCTCCAGGCTGGAGCTGGCGGAAGGCGACCTGGCGGTGTTCTGCGCCGACTCGCGCAAGGTGGTGGCCGACTCCCTGGGCGCCCTGCGCAAGGAGTTGGCCGGACGGCTGGGGCTGATTGATGACAAGGCCTACCGCTTCGTCTGGGTGACCGACTTTCCCCTGCTGGAATACGACGAGCAGGGCCAGCGCTATGCGGCCAAACACCACCCCTTCACCTCGCCGGTGGAGGCGGACCTGGAGGCCCACGGCAAGACGGATCCCCTGGCCATCCGCGCCCGCGCCTACGACATCGTCCTCAACGGGGTGGAGCTGGGGGGCGGCTCCATCCGCATCCACCGGGCAGACCTGCAGCGGCGGGTGTTCGAGCTGCTGGGCATGTCCGAGGCCGAAAGCCGGGAAAAGTTCGGCTTCCTGCTGGAGGCGTTCACCCACGGCGCGCCGCCCCACGGAGGGATCGCCCTGGGCTTCGACCGCATCGTGATGTTCCTGGTGGGCACCCAGTCCATCCGCGACGTGATCGCCTTTCCCAAAACCCAGCGGGCCACCGACCTGATGATGGAGGCCCCCGCCGAAGTGGACGAAGCCCAACTGCGCGAGCTGGGCCTGCGGCTGCGCAAGGGCTGAAAGGCGC
>CBDUSX010000546.1:0-1910 GCA_965369935.1 uncultured bacterium | reverse complement strand
GCGGGAGGGCCGGTGTTCGACGGCGGCGGCGGGCTGCTGAAAAACCACGGCGTGCTGGTGCAAGAGGGCCGCATCGCCCGCCTGGCCCCGGAGCCGGAATTCGAGGGCTATGCCGGCCCGCGCTTCGAGCTGGACGGCTGCACGCTGATGCCGGGGCTGATTGATTGCCACGTGCATCTGGTCTATGGGGGCGAGCCCAATCCGCGCCCGGTGCTGCACGAGCTGTCGGACGCCCAGATTACCCTGAAGGCCCTGGACAACGCCCAGCGCACCCTGCGCGGCGGGGTGACCGCAATACGGGACTGCGGCGGCAAGGACTACCTGGAATTCGCCGTGCGGGACGCGGTGAACCGGGGCATATTCCCCGGCCCCACCATCCGGGCGGTGGGACGGATGATCTGCATGACCGGCGGCCACGGCAACCACATCGCCCGCATCGCCGACGGCGCGGACGAGGTGCTCAAGGCCGTGCGCGAGCAGATTCACGCCGGCTGCGACCAGGTGAAGATCATGGCCACCGGCGGCGTGATGACCCCCGGCGTGAACCCGGAGGACGCCCACTACTCCGCGGAGGAAATGGCCGCCGGCATCGCGGAAGGCCACCGCTTTCACAGGAAATCCGCCAGCCACGCCCAGGGCGCCGAGGGCATCCTGAATGCGGTGCTGGGCGGGGTGGACTCCATCGAGCACGGCATCTTCATGGACGAACGCTGCCTGGAAGAGATGGTCACGCGCCGCACGGCCCTGGTGCCCACCCTGGCGGCGGTGGGGCGCATCCTCAAGTTCGCCGACCAGGGCATCCCCGCCTACGTGGTGGAAAAGGCCTCGCGGGTGGCGGAGCGGCACCGCGAATCCGTGCGCATGTTTTACAAGGCGGGCGGCCTGCTGGCCATGGGCACCGACTCCGGCACGCCCTTCAACCTGCATGGCGACAACGCCGAGGAACTGGAATTCATGGTGGAGGTGGGGGTCAAGCCCACCGACGCCCTGATATCCGCCAACGCCAACGCCGCCGAACTGCTGGAACTGGAAGCCGGGCGCATCGCCGAAGGCTGCGCGGCGGACTTTCTGGTGGTGCAGGGCAACCCGGCCGAGGACATCACCGCCGCCTCGCGCCGGGAAAACCACCGCGCCGTGTTCAAGGACGGCGTACAGGTGGCGTGAAACGAGGAGCGGCAGCATGACCGGCGAGGAACTGAAGGCGGCGCTGAAGGACGGGCAGCGGGTTTACGGCACCATGTTCGTCACCACCCGCGTGGGCGCGGGGGACGAGCGGCTGGGGGAGATGGGCCTGGACTACGTGATCGTGGACAACGAGCACGCCCCCTTCTCCCGCTCCGAGACGGCGGACTGGGTGAAAAGCCTGGCCGCCCAGGGCCTGGCGCCCATCGTGCGCGTGCCCATCCCGGCCTCGCACTACGTTACCATGGCCCTGGACGCCGGCGCCCAGGGGGTGCTCACCCCCTACGTGGAAACGGTGGCCCAGGTGCGCGAGGTGGCCGGCGCGGCCAAGTACATGCCCCTCAAGGGCGAGGCGGTGGAGCGGGCCATTGCGGGCGGCGGGTTTCCCAGCGAGGAGACGCGGGCGTTTCTGGAGGAGCGCAACAGGAACAACGTGCTCATCATCGGCATCGAGTCCGTGGTGGCCATGGAGCGGCTGGACGAGTTGCTCTCCGTGCCGGAGGTGGACGCCGCCTTCGTGGGGCCCAACGACCTGACCATCCAGCTGGGCATCCCGGCCCAGTACGGCCATCCCAAGTACGAGGAGGCCGTGGGCCGCATTTACGAGACCTGCGCGGCCAAAGGGGTGCCCCTGGTGATCCACTTCTTTTCCTACGAGATGGCCGAGCCCTGGATCGCACGGGGCGTCAAGCTGGTGCTGTTCGGCACGGACCGGGGCGGCATCGGCG
>CBDUSX010000545.1:0-1911 GCA_965369935.1 uncultured bacterium | reverse complement strand
CCATACTGCGGCACCCTGCTGTCCATGCTGGGCGCGGAAGTGATCAAGGTGGAAGACAAGAAGGGCGACGAGGCCCGCCAGTGGCCGCCCCACGAACGGGACCTGGGCACGCCCTACCTGGCCATGAACCTCAACAAGAAGGGCATGGTGATCGATCTGCAAACCGAAGAGGGCAAGCAGATCGTGCGCGACCTGGTGCCGCGGGTGGACGTGCTGATCGAGAATTTCAAGACGGGCACCATGGAGCGCTTCGGGCTCAGCTACGAGGCCCTGAGCGGGATCAACCCTCGCCTGGTCTATACCTCCATCTCCGCCTTCGGGCGCCAGGGGCCGCGGGCCAACGACCTGGGTTACGAGGCGCTCTTGCAGGCTTACAGTGGCCCCATGAGCATGACCGGCATGGCCGAGGGCGAGCCGGCGCGCTGCGGAGTCTCCTTCCTGGACATGGCCACGGGCATCTATTCCGCCCTGGCCACCGTGACCGCCCTGTTCCAGCGCAAGAACACCGGTGCGGGCTGCCGGGTGGACGCCTCCCTGTTGCAGACCTCCCTGGGCCTGATGAGCTATCAGGTGGCCAATTTTCTCCAGGACGGCGTGGTGTCCGGGCGGATGGGCTCCGCCCATCCGATGGTGGTGCCCTACCAGGCCATCCCCACTGCCGACGGCCATCTGTTCTTCGCGGCGGCCAACCAGAACCTCTACGAGCGGCTCTGCAAGGGGCTGGAGCGGGAGGACCTGATCGCCGACGAGCGCTTCAAGAACAACGGCAGCCGGGTGGAGCACCGCCAGGAATTGCTGGAGATCCTGTATGCGGAATTCGCCAAGTACAAGACCGGCGAGTTGATCGAGCGCTTCGCGGCCTCCGGCATGCCCTGCACCCGCGTCAACAGCGTGAAGGATCTGATGGAAGACGGGCAGGTGGAGGCCCTGGGCGCCCTGGCCGAGGTGGACGACCCGGAATACGGCAAGCTGCGCTTCGCCGGGCTGCCCTTCAAGCTGGACGGACGGCCGGGCCAGGCCGTGCGCCGCGCCCCCCGGCTGGGGGAGCACACCCGCGAAATCCTGGCCGAACTCGGCTATGACGAGGCGCGCATCGCCGCCCTGATCGAGCAAGATGTCGTCATCGGTTGACCCACCCGCGGATGCCGGGCCGTCCCCCGCGGCGCCGCCCGCAGATGCCGCGCCGCCGGCGGAGCCCGCGCCCCCCTTTCCTCCCTGGGGCTTGCTGGGCAGCCTGGGCGTGCTGCTGGCCTTCGCTTTGACCCAGCTGCTGGTGGCCCTCTTGGCGGGTCTGCTGGCAAAGGCGCTTTTGCCGGCGGAGTCCGAAGCCCGCGCGTCCATCGTGATCATGTTCGGTCTGCCCGCCTCGGTGATCGTCTCCCATCTGGCGGGCTGGGCGGCCATCTACCTGCTGCTGGTCAAGCGCCACGGGCTGGGCCTGCTGGAGGCCCTGCGCATGGGCCGCCATCCCCGGCGCCGGCTGCTGCTGGCCTTCGGGGGCGGGCTGCTGCTCCAGGTGGCGGGGTCGGCGCTGGTGTTTTTCTTTCCGCCGCCGGAGGACTTCATTTTTCCCATCGAGCGCTTTCTGGCCCTGGGCCGCTGGGCGGTGGCCGTGCTGTTCGTGATGGCCGTGGTGCTGGCGCCCCTGCTGGAAGAGGCCATCTTCCGGGGGGTGCTGCTGCCGGCCCTGCGGCGGCGCTTCGCCTTCCCCTTCTCCGCGCTGGTGGTGACGGTGCTGTTCACCGCCATGCACGCCACCCAGTCCGGCCCTTACTGGCCGCCCCTGGTGGGTATCGCCCTGTGCGGCTTCTTCCTGGCCTGGTGGCGCGAGCGCGCGGGCTCCCTGTGGCCGCCCATCGCCTTTCACGCCGGCTTCAACTTCACCGCCTTCCTTCCCCTGATCGTGCTGGA
>CBDUSX010000544.1:0-1913 GCA_965369935.1 uncultured bacterium | reverse complement strand
ACGGACTCCGCGTACTTCGAGACGCGCGCTTCACGCGCTCCTCAGCAACGCGGAGACCTTAATTATCAAATACTTAGAAAACCCGCATCCCTGAGGAGCCCCGCGTAGCAGGGCGTCTCGCCTGTCCTGAGGCTGTCGAAGGGGAGGGTGCGGCGCCGAGAATCGTTCTCTCAGACAAAGCCTACTGGTCTCCGGATTCCGGCAGTTCGCCGCTGTCGCCGTCCAGTTGGGCGGCTCCGCAGCGGCCGGCCTCCCAGGTGCGCTTTCCGGGCACGCCGTCAATGGGCCCGGGGTCGCAGCCCAGTTCCTTGAGCCGCGCCTGTTCCTGCCGCGTGGCATGCCGCACCGCCTTCCAGGCGGCCCGCAAGTCCTCGCCCTTCACCGCCACGCCGTAGACCGGGGAATCCAGAATTGCACTGGCCAAGCCGATGGCGCGGCCCTGCCTGTTGAGAATGGGGCCTCCGCTGATTCCAGGGTGGAGGGGGGAGTCGAATTCCAGGAGCTCCCGGCCCACGCGCCTCACCCTGCCCCGGGAGGGTTGCGGGATCGCCATGCCGTTTTCCAGGCGCGACAAGGGGTAGCCCACCACCATGATCTCGTCCAACGCGGAGACGCGCAAGGCAGAGTCGGCAAGGCGCACATAAGGGAAGCGCCGGGAAAAATCCAGGATCTGGAAGACCAGCAGATCGCTCCTGCCCAGCTTCGGCATGCTGATCTCGATCGGGCCCACGGGCGACTCCGTCCGCTCCACCGTCATCTCCAGTTCGGCGGTGTACAGGATGCGAATGTCTTCCCGCTGCGGATTCGTCCGGTAGCCGTTTTTCATGATAAATTGGGGCGATTCGGCCTGTTGCGCCAACACCCGGGTGTCGGTCAGCCACATGGTGATGCGCAGGCTGTCCGGCACCACCTGGGCCAGCCCCAGGGTTTGCAGCGCCTTCAGCTTCCTGTTGAACAGCCAGGGATAAATCACGTGCCGGGCCGTCATGCCCACCCCGACGGGAGAGATGAGAAAACCGGTGCCGAAGGAGGTGAAGGTCCTCCTCTCGCCGGTGGACGCCAGCACGACCTGATAGTCGGTGCGGATGAAAAGGATGGAATCGCGGTTGCGCGAAAAGGTTTCCTTGAAGGCCTCAGATTCCTTTCGCGCAGACGTCACCTGGGAGGAAATGGCGCTGAGCATTGCCTGCTCCTGCACCTTCATCTCCTCCAACTGCGCGACCAGTTCGGAAGCCATTTCCTCGCGCAGCGATTGCAAGCGCAGGCGCGCGGCCTGCTCCAGGCTCTCTTGAGTCTGGCTCACCTGCAGGGAGATATCCTGGTACTGCCGCTGCGAAAGGGCTTCCATGCCCCCGAGGCGCTCATCAATCCTGCTGTCCAGCTCCACCATGGCCCGATCCAGCCGCGCCTCCGCCCTGTGGAGCCTTTGCTCGGCCTCCCGCACGCGCGCTTCCCTGGCCACGTCGCGATACTCCGCCCGCTTTAGCCGGGATTCGGTGCGTTCCAGGCGGGTGCGCGTGGTCTGCAGGGCGAATTCCAACTCGCTCTGCTCCTCCAGGCCCAGCAGCATCAGGAACAAACCTCCGGCCAGCAGCAATGCCACCACTGCGGCCGGCCGGGGCTTTTTGCCCAGCAGCAACCGGCGCAGTTTCCCGAACTTTTTCGCCTTCATGGGTTGTGTCCTTTCGGAACCGTGAACCGGCTCTCGCCGCATGGGCAAGACGACGGTCATGTTCACCCCCGTTACTATTGGGTTAGTCCGCTGGAGGGCGGAAAACGTTACAAGAAAAAGCACCCTTTTCTGAATACGGGCATGCCCGCCGCGGCGTGAACCGGCCGGCGGCACGGCGCGCCACGGATCAAATTTTCACAAACCGGGAATTCCCTTTGCGGCTCATTCCGGCTATATTTTT
>CBDUSX010000543.1:0-1919 GCA_965369935.1 uncultured bacterium | reverse complement strand
ATCATGGAGCGGCAATGAAGGACGACACGGTTTTGGTTCAATCCGGGCGGGATTCCGAGCGCGACCAGGGCATGGTCAATCCGCCCCTCTACCGCGCCTCCACCATCCTCTACCCCACCCTGGCCGCGTTCAAGATCCGCCATCAGCGCAAGGCGGCGGGCTTTTCCTACGGCATTGACGGCACCCCCACCACCTTCGATCTGGCCGAGGCTCTGACCGCGCTGGAAGGGGGCCACCGCACGCTCATCACCTCCTCCGGGCAGTCGGCCATCAACCTGGCGCTCACGGCATATCTGAAATCCGGCGACCACCTGCTGGTGGCCGACACGGTCTACGGCCCCACGCGCAATTTCTGCAGCGGGGTGCTGGCCCGCTTCGGCGTGGAGGCGGAGTTTTACGATCCGCTGCTGGGCGCGGGCATCGCGGAGTTGATCCGGGACAACACGCGGGTGGTGTTCATGGAATCCCCCGGCACCCACACCTTCGAGGTGCAGGACGTGCCCGCCATCTCGGCCGCGGCGCGGGCCAAAGGCGTGGTCAGCATGCTGGACAACACCTGGGCCACGGCCCTGAATTTCAAGGCCATCGCCCACGGGGTGGACGTGTCCCTGCAGGCGGTGACCAAGTACGTCTCCGGCCATTCCGACCTGCTGCTGGGCGCGGCCACCGCCCGCGACGAGGAAGTTTTCCAGACCCTGCGCGCAACGGTGAGCGCCTTTGGCGACTGCGCCTCGCCGGAGGCCTGTCACCAGGCCCTGCGGGGCCTGCGCACCATGGGCGTGCGCATGCGCCATCAGGAGCAAGCCGCCCTGGAGGTGGCGCAATGGCTCGGCGCCCGGCCCGAGGTGAAGCGGGTGCTGCACCCCGCCCTGCCCGGCGACCCGGGCCATGACCTGTGGCAGCGGGACTTCAAGGGCGCCTCGGGGCTGTTCGGTGCCGTGCTCGCCACGCCGTCCGAAGAGGCCGTGGCGGCCATGCTCGACGGCATGCGGGTGTTCGGGATCGGCAATTCCTGGGGCGGCTTCGAAAGCCTGGTCATCCCCGCCTACCCCGCCGCCAACCGCACCGCCACCGCCTGGACGGAGCAGGGCTTCATGCTGCGCATCAGCATCGGCCTGGAGGACGTGGGAGACCTGATCGCCGATCTGGAGGCCGGCCTGGCCAGACTCAACGAGTCTCTCAAAGCCGCCAGCTAGATGGTCATGATTGCCTCCATCCGCGCCCTTCGAGATGCGCCTTACGGCGCTCCTCAGGAACGCGGATTGGTTGTGCAGAGGTTCCTGAAGATAGTGTTTTCGCCGCCTTCCTGAGGAGTTCCGCGCAGCGGGACGTCTCGAAGGGGGCGGCTTTCGGATAGAACCAACCCGGCTTAGATCAAGAATGCGGGGAGAGCGACGCGAGAATCGCAACGCCACGGTGCGGGATAACTACTCTGTCATCCTGAGCGGAGCGAAGGATCTGGATTGGAATTTTTGAGGTTGTCCGGCCCCCCGGGCACATTCCCATCAAAAGGAGCAAGCCATGACCATCGAGCAGCGGCTGGAAGAACTGGGCATCGAACTTCCCCCCCTCCCCCAACCGGCGGGGAACTACGTGCAGTACGTGCAGACGGGCAACCTGCTGTTCCTGGCCGGCGCGGGCCCCATGGCCGTGGACGGCAAGCGCGTCACTGGCAAGGTGGGCGGGGACGTGAGCGTGGAGGAAGCCTATCAGCACGCCCGCAGCATCGGGCTGGTGCAGATTGCCAAAATGAAGGACGCCCTGGGCGACCTGGACAAGGTGAGCCGCATCGTCAAGGTGCTGGGCATGGTCAATGGCGTGCCCGAGTTCGGCGAGCAGCCCAAGGTCATCAACGGCTTTTCCGACCTGATGGTGGAGGTGTTCGGCGACAAGGGCCGCCACGCCCGCTCGGCGGTGGG
>CBDUSX010000542.1:0-1922 GCA_965369935.1 uncultured bacterium | reverse complement strand
CGGCAGTTCCCGGGGGACATATTTGCAGCGAAAATATCCGGAGACGATGGCATGAGAGCGATGGTGCTGCACGGGCACGGGGGCATGGATCAGCTGGTCTACGAGGACAGCTTCCCGGAGCCCCGCCCCGGCCCCGGAGACGTGGTGGTGAGGGTCAGGGCCTGCTCCCTGAACTACCACGACGTGTTCACCCGCAAAGGCATGCCCGGCATCAAGATTGACATGCCCCGCATCTGCGGCCTGGACGTGGCCGGCGAAATCGCCGAGTTGGGGCCGGAGGTGGAAGGCTGGGCCGTGGGCGACCGGGTGCTGGTGGACCCCCGCAACCGGGTGGAGGGGGGCCTGATGGGCGAAACCATTGACGGCGGCCTGGCCGAGCTGTGCCGGGCCCGCGCCCACCAACTGGTGCGCATCCCGGAGGGCGTGAGCTACGAGATGGCCGCCAGCCTGCCCGTGGCCCACGGCACGGCGCACCGCATGATGGTCACCATCGGCAAGATCGCCGCGGGCGAGAAATGCCTGGTGCTGGGCGCCAGCGGAGGGGTGGGCACCGGCGCGGTGATGCTGGCCAAGATGGCCGGGGCGGAAGTGATCGCCTGCTCGAGCTCGGAACAGAAGATGAAGCGGCTGACCGAGCTGGGCGCGGACCACGTGATCAACTACGTGGAAACCGACTTCATGAAGGAAATCTGGCGAATGTACGAGAAGCCCACCCGCCACAACTACGAGGGCGGGGTGGACATGGTCGTCAATTTCACCGGCGGCGACACCTGGGTGCCTTCCATGAGATGCCTGCGCAGGGGTGGGCGCATGCTCACCTGCGGCGCGACGGCGGGCTTCGACCCGCCCACGGACATCCGCTACATCTGGACCTTCGAGTTGCAAATCATAGGGGCCAACAGCTGGATGCGCGAAGACCTGGAACTGCTGATGGGCTACATCCAACAGGGAAAGATGGAGATTCCCATTGACCGCGTCTTTCCCCTGGCCGAAACGCGGGAGGCCCTGCGGCTGCTGGAAGAGCGCGAGGTGATCGGCAAGGTGGTGGTGGTGCCATGACCGGCCGCATCACTCACCCGGAGACGCGGAGCGGCGGCGATGGCTGATCCACTGGACAGGGAAGGCATCCAGGAGCTGCTGGACAACTCGCCCTTCATTTCCTTCATGGGCCTCGAGTGCGTGTCCCTGGACTCAGGTAAGGGCGAGATCGTCATCAAAATGCCCATGCGGCCGGAGTTCGAGCGGCGCGCCGGCACGGGGCAATACCACGGCGGCGCCATCGCCGCGCTGATTGACATCGCCGGGGATTACGCCCTGGTGATGGGCGTGGGCGGCGGCGTGCCCACCATCAATTTCCGCACCGACTACCTGCGCCCGGCCGGCGGCGCGGAGCTCATCGCCACGGCCTGCGTGCGCCAGGCGGGGCGCTCCATCGCCGTGGTGGACGTGGACGTTCGCGACGGCGAGGGCCGGCTGATCGCCGTGGGGCGCGGCACCTACAGCACACGCACGGGGTAGCCCCCGCCCTTAGGCCCAGCAGCGACGAGGCAGGCAATGTCCATCAAGCGAGAGGACCTGACGCCGGAGTGGGTGGCGGAGCGCTTCGCCCGCATCAAGGAGATGGGGCTGTTCGAGCCACTCACCGAGGAGGAGCGCGAAGCCTCCCTGGAGCGCACCCTGGCCCAGGTGCCCAGGGGCCGCGACGTGTGGCTGTTCGGCTACGGCTCCCTGATGTGGAACCCCACGGTGTATTACAAGGAGCGGCGCGAGGGCCGGGTCTATGGCTTTCATCGCCGGTTCTGCTTCTGGATTCACGGCGGGCGGGGCAGCCCGGAGCTGCCCGGCCTGATGCTGGGGCTGGACCGTGGCGGCTGCTGCCTGGGACAGGCCTTCCGCATCCGGGCCGCTCAGGCCCGGCAGGA
>CBDUSX010000541.1:0-1924 GCA_965369935.1 uncultured bacterium | reverse complement strand
CATGGATACCGGCGTGGATGGCGCCGCGGGGGATTCTCCGGCGGATGACGGGAAAGGCGCGCCCGAGGGCGGGGACCGCTTCGACCAAATGCTCGAGGAGCGCTTCCAGGGCTCCAACCGGCGTGAGATGGTCCATGAAATCGCGCGCCACGACCAGGGCCGGGCGCCCGAGGCCTTCGACGTGGCCCATGTGCGGCGCAAGCTGCGCTTTCACGGGGCCATCCCGGAGCAGGTGCAAGGGGCCCTGAAGGAATGGGTGCCGGACCTGCTGGCCTTCGCGGCGGAGTCGGGCTTGCGCCTGCGCGACCTGAACCACGAGATTCACTTTTACGATATTCCGTCCTACGAGGCGGCCACCAGCCCGATCCCGAAGGGGGTCAAGCTGCCCGCCTCTTCCCAGCACTTCAACCAACTCTACCGCGTTTACACCGTGCGGGTGGTGCTGCCGCCGAAGATCGGCACCGTATCCCAGTTGCTGACCGTGCTGCGGGCGGTGCTGGCGCGCCTGCTGGGAGATATCTACCTGCGCGAGGAAATCTTCACCCTGGAGGCCTACCGGGAGGACGTGGAGGATCAGGCGGAGCAGCCCTCAGCCGGCTTGGCGGAGAAAATCCGAGTGCTGGCCGCGGCGCCCGACACGCCGCCCGAGCTGCGCACGGCGCTGGAAGCGTACGGCAAGGCGATCCACCTCAACTACAAGCGCACGCCCGATCAGGTGCGCAAGGCTTTCTTCCAGGACACGGAAAAACAACTGGAGTTACAGAAGCTGCCGCCGGAACGCGAGGCGTTGATTGACAGGCTGTTCGAGGGATTTCTGGCCGGCCTGCGCGCGGACCTGCCCGGCGCCGTCACGCGCATGGTGGAGACGGTGGAAAAACAGAATGCCCAGCTCAATTTTCTGCCGCCGGACGAGCAGCCCGAGTATCTGCGCCTGCGCGCCTCCAACCCCGTGCACTACCTGCGGGCGGCCCACCTGCGGCTCAACTTTCTGGTGGAGGTGCTGGGGGCGTTCGGCGACCTTTACGAGGACATGGCAAATCCCGCCGCCGGGCTTTCCCCCATGGTGGAACAGCGGATTGACGGCTACCTGGCCCACATGCGCGCGGAAAACCTGGCGCGGCCCTACCTGATTCCCGACGCCCAGCTGAGCGACGAGTTGGAGCGGAAGAAGGCGGCCTTTCCCTTCGAGGTGCACAGCCTGCTCTCGCGCATGCCGCCGGCGGACAACCCGCAGAAGGCCTTCAAGTCCCTGTCCAACAGGCTCACCAACTCCATTTATCAGCGGCTCTATACCGCGCTGCTGTTGATAGACATGTGGAGCAAACACCGGGACCGGGGGCGGGAGGACGCCTTCCGCAAATCGGAGCGCTTTGATTCCCTCAAGGGCCTGCTGGCCAATTTCCGCTTCCGCCGCCCCCTGCTGGAAGCCCTGTACCTGGAATTGGGGGTGGTGCTGGATTTCGCGGAGGCCGCCGGCGGCGCGGAGCAAGGGAGCAAGCCCGGCAAGCGCTTTCCCCTGGAGGGGTTCGCCCGGGCGTGGTCGCACCTGATTCCCCATGTGCTGATCACGGGGTTCTTCTCGCGCAAGGGAAAAGTGAAGGGGTTCGATCCGCGGAAATACTGGCAAAGCGCGGAAGAAGCCCTGGGGCGGCAGGTGGCCCAGGCCCCCGGCCCCTACCACCTGGCCTACTGCCTGCGGCAGATTCACGCCGGTGCGGGGGAGCAGGGCATCTCCGTGCTGCTGGACCTGCTCAAGAACCCGTCGGGCACCTTCCGCTTCACGGTCAGCCGCGCCCTGGCCCCTCCGCCGGAAGGGCAGGCCGCCAACCC
Source organism: uncultured bacterium (assembly GCA_965369935.1). GTDB lineage: Bacteria > SAR324 > SAR324 > SAR324 > JACQKK01 > JAPUIH01. The sequence goes on along the minus strand of CBDUSX010000541.1, from coordinate 94 downwards.
CCAGGCCCGCATGGAACAACTCGGAAAATGGGCCGGGGTGGTGGTGCAGGCCCGCGCCGCCAGCCTGGAAAACGCCATCCTGCCCGGCCAGTCC
>CBDUSX010000540.1:0-1931 GCA_965369935.1 uncultured bacterium | reverse complement strand
ATAACCCCGGGCTATTCGCCCTCGTAATAGTCCACGTCGCTATCCTGCTTGAAAAACCCCCAGACCTTGCGCCCCTCCTTGCCCCCGCCCGGCGCCCCGCCGGCCATGGCCCCCACCTTGCCCGAATCGGGGTAGGTCACCACTTCCGGGTGGAACATGGTGGAGATGCACAGATATTCCAGCGGCCCCTGGGAGGTGTTCAAAAGCTGATGGGCCGGGCCGCCCACCGGCATGGCGATGTAGTCTCCCTCCTTTACCGGAACCCGCTCGTCCCCCAGCCGCATGGCGCCCTCGCCCGCCAGGATGTACACGGCCTCCTCGTTGGCGTAGTGGGTGTGGGCCGGAAAAGCCGTCTTGCCCGGCTCCAGGCGGAACAGGCTGCAGCCCAGCTTTTCCCCGCCCGCCGGCGCCCCGAGCTGCTTTCTTTCGCCGGCGAACTTGCCGCCGTGGGGCGGCGTCCGCTCCCAGTCCAGGTCTTCCATATTGATAACGTGCTGGTGGCGCGCCATGCCGCTCCTCCGTGCCGGGGTTTCATTACCGTGATCCGCCTCCCCGGCGCGCCGCCGTCTTCGGCAGCCGCATCACCTTCCCCACAGCCAATTCTATTCGTGATCCGGCAGTCTAGCCTGTCGCGGGCCGTCACGCAAAATCTTACGAAAAATCATAGCTCCGCTTCAGGGACCGCGCCTGCTCGTGTCGTTCCAGGCCCAATTCCACCAGCCGGGTGATCAGCTTGGGATAGGGCAGGCCGCTGACCTCCCACAGTTTGGGGTACATGCTGATCTTGGTAAAGCCGGGCAGGGTGTTGATCTCGTTCACCAGCAGGGTTCCATCCTCCTTGAGAAAGAAGTCCACCCGCGCCAGGCCGTCGCATTCCAGCACCTCGAAGGCCTGCACGGCCAGCTCACGCACGCGCTCTTCGCTGCCCGCGTCCAGTTCGGCGGGAACGATCAGCTTGGCGCCCTCCGGGTCCAGGTACTTGGCCTGATAGGAGTAAAAGTCATGGGCCGGCAGAATCTCGCCGGGCCGCGAGGCTTCCGGCCGGGCGGCGCCCAGGCGGTTTCCCAGCACCGAGCACTCCACTTCCCGGCCGGCCACGCCCTCTTCCACCATGACCCGCTGATCGTAGCCCAGGGCCTCCTCCAGGGCGGCGCGGAAGGCTTCCGGGTTGTCCACCCGGTTCACCCCCACCGAGGAGCCCAGGGCGGTGGGCTTGACGAACAGGGGCAGGCCCCATTTCTGGGAAAGCTCCGGGTACAGCCGCTGGCCTTCCTCCAGCCCGCGCACTGTGACCCAGCGGGCCACGGGCAGCCCGGCATGATTCAGCAGGCGCTTCATGACGTCCTTGTCCATCCCGATGGCCGAGCCCAGCACCCCCGCCCCCACGCAGGGCACGTTCATCATGCGCAGCATTCCCTGCAGGGCGCCGTCCTCCCCGTCGGTGCCGTGGATGATGGGGAAGAACACCTCCACCTCCCACAGTTTCTCGCCTGTCTCACCGTGCACGAGCAGGCAGCGCCCGTCTTCCGGCCGGGGCAACACGGGGGGCGAATCCGGGCTGAGATGAATCTTCGCCGGGTCGTCGCTGTCGCGCAGCAACTCCTCCACGGTGCCCACGTGCCAGACGCCCTGCTTGTCAATGGCCACCAGCATGGGCTCAAAGCGCGGACGCTCAGCCGCGGCGAAGATGCCCATGGCCGATTGCAGCGACACCTCGTGCTCGCCGCTACGTCCGCCGCAAAGGATTCCCAGATTCATCGCCATCCGTGTACCCGCCCGTCGTGGTTTCTGCCCGGCGTTGGCTCGCGATGCTCCGCCCCGCCCTCTGTCATTCCAAACGGTGCCAATCCAATCCGCGCCAATTTAAACTGCGCCATTCTATACCGCGCCAACCTAAACCATTCCAGGCTTTTTGCCTACGAGCCTCCGGC
>CBDUSX010000539.1:0-1932 GCA_965369935.1 uncultured bacterium | reverse complement strand
CGGCCAGGATGGCGCCGTCGGGTTTGAGGGCCTTGATGCCGCAAACGAGATAGAACACGCCGGGCAGGATGGGGTTGCCGTCCCAGGTAGCCTGGGTCTTGTCTTCTTCCGAAAAATAGGCGCCCACGTCCACGTGGGTGTGATAAATGACGCGGATGCGCTCGCCCCGCTCCTGCAGGGATTTCTCCAGCTTGAGGTAGGCCAGGGGGTCCAGCACGTAGCCCTCCCGCGGGGTGCGCGGATAGCGCTCGGGGTCCTCCGCGTGCAGCTTGCCCAGGGTGTTGGCGACGGGATGATAGCCGGTCAGCCGCTCCGGCTCGCCCTCCGGCCCGCTGAGGACGCCGCAGGCCTCCTCCGGGTAGGTTTCCGCGCCGTGGGCGTAGCAGCGGTTCAGCAGTTCCGGTGGAATCGGGATCATGGAATATTTCCTGCCGCGCCTCGGCGATTTCGGGGGTGTGTCCGCGGGAGCGGCATGTTCGAGACTAATCGGATATTCCGGCTTTCTCAAGGCTCGATCTGGCGCTGATTTTGCTTTGTTTCTCAAGACATTTTCCCAGCCATAACCTTGCTCCCGCTGGCGGGATTGTGCCGGGACGCCGGAAACCATAGCGAAAACATAGTGAAAACACCGACTTACTTGGAAACCACGCAGTCTCCAGCCATGCCGAGGTGCACGGGCCGGCGCATCCGCGGGCCGGAATTGCGGGCAAATTTTGCTCTGTTGCGGGCCCTGGCCTTGCTGGCGGCGGGTTCGGTGGCGGTTCTGATTAGCCTGTTTTCCGGCACCACCCTGGCGCAAACGTCCTTTCCCCAGCAGGAGGGCTCCCTGACCGGCGCCATATTCGCCGACAAGCCCCAGCTGTTCCCCAACGACAGCCGCATCAAGGTGCTGGCCATCGCGTTTTCGCCCTTCGGCCTGACGGAGTCGGCCGCGGAGCAGATCGGCCTGATTTTGCAGAAGAACCTCAGCAATTCGGGCCATTTCGCCGTGGTGGGACCGCGCGAAGCCAACGCCGTGTTCGAGAAGGAGCGCCCGGAACTGGTGGATTGCCGGGAGATCGCCTGTGGCGTGGAAAGCGGCAAGCGGCTGGGCGCCGAGCGGGTGCTGGTGGGTACGATCCGCATGGCCGGCCAGCAATTCGTGCTCTCGGTGCGGCTGATAGACACCCTCAACAACATCACCGATTACGAGGAGGAGGTGCGCTTCGGCGACGAGTCCATGGACGAGGTGCTGTTCCGCCTGGCCAACAACATCTCCCGCAATTCGCTGTTCACCGGGCGCGTGCTGAGCACCTCCATCCGCGGCATCGTGATCAGCCTGGGCAAGCAGCACGGGCTGAAGATCGGCGACGAACTGGTGGTTTACAAGCAGGAAGTGCCCATCAAAAGCCTGGAAGGGGAGCAGCTCGACATCCAGAAGAAGAACATCGCCATCGTCACGATACTCAACGTCAACGAAAAGACTTCAGAAGCCATCATTTCCCACTTCACCGAACAGCCCCAGGTGGCCCACTTCGCCCAGACCTACCTTGCCCCGGCCCGCCAGATCGAGCTGGTGGAAAACACCCGCCGGGAACTGGATACCGGCATAAGGCTGGAGAACAAGATCCGCCCGCTGACCCTGGCCCCGGTGCTGCTGGCGGACAGCGAGCGCCGCAAATGGCTGGCGCGCCTCAATCAGGCCAAGGCGGACCGCCGCTTCTGGCTGATCGGGGGCGTCGTCGCCGGCGCGGTCACCCTGGTGTTCCTGCAGGACTTCTCCGAATCCAATACGGACCGTCTTCGCACCGCCGCAGCCGGCGCGGCCACCGGCTGGGCCGTCAAGCGCTTCATCGAATTGCGGAATGAAATTGACGATCTGACGGTGGAGGGCCGCTCCAAGGGCTACCTTTCCAGCGGCCTCCGGCTCGACGTGGCGCCCGGCTATTTCGG
>CBDUSX010000538.1:0-1944 GCA_965369935.1 uncultured bacterium | reverse complement strand
GGGGGCGGCCTGGGATGGCGGTGCGAGGAGACTCTGCGGCCCGAGGCGAGATGGATATCGACACCTACTTCGGGTTTTTTTCCAGGGCCGTATTCACCGCCATCGCCGCTTCCCTCGCGTCGCAGACCGGCAAGCCGGTGGCGCTGGAAGAGGTGGCCCTGGCCACGACCAACACCATCAAGCTCCGCCTGAGCGAGGTGGAGACGGTGCTCATCCCCTCCTTCGCCACGCCGGTGGAGGTGAATTTCGTGCTGGCCCTGACCCCGCGGGACACCGCGGCCCTGAACGGACTGACCCAGGGCCGGGCCGGATTGCGGCGCCTGATGGAGCAGGCGGTGAGCACGGCGATGGAGCCCTTCAACTTCATCTCCAAGGTGCGCAACACGCTGACGGGCCTGCGCTTTTCCCGCAACGTGACCGGGCTCACGGCGCACCACCTGGACGGGGAGGTGGCCTACACCATGGCCGTGGGGCGGCTGGGGACGGGGGGCGGACAGCCGTTTTTCCTGCGCCTGCTGGTCGCGGCCCGGGGGCGCGACCTGATCGAGGATCGCGCCACCCAGACCAACGCCCAGCGCGCGCTGTTTTCCATCAACGAGGGGGCCTACATTCCCAGCCCGCAGTGGGAGCCCCCGGCCCCGCCCCCCGGCGCGGAGGCGGACGGAGGGCTTTCCGAATCCCTCATGAACGCCTGGATTCAAAGCTTTTTCGCCCTCAACGACGGCACCGTGCCGGGCAAGGTCTTCAGCCGCCCGGCCCTGCAACTCTCCCAGGTGGTCAACCCCGATGCCCTGCGGGAAGTGGAAGGCGGGGAGGACGGCATCACCGTGGCTCGCCTGCTGCTGAACGGCGAGAAGGCGCTGGAGTTGATCGTGCTGCTGCCAGCCCTGGCCGAGCGCTCCCTGATGAGCTTGAGCAAGTCCGGCGAGGCGAAGTTCGTCGGGGATTTCTTCCGCGTGTATTACGGCGAGGCGGCCCGGTTGTGGGCGCGCTTCGCCGGCGCCCCCATGGGCTGGCGCGTGCAGGGGGTGGGCAAAATCCCGCCCAGCGCCCTGCAGTCCGTCATTTCCCGCCTGGAAGGCGGCGGGCTGGCAGTGGCCCAGGAAGCCCGCTTCGACGAAGGGCGCATGCGCTGGCTGCTGGCCATCCCGCCCCATACCTGGCGCCACCTGCTGGGCCTCACCGCCGGGGCCATGGAACTGGAGCCGCGGGAGCCGCCCGACCGGGAGGCGATCTTCGAGGCCACGGGCTGGGGCGGGCCCGGCCTGCCCTGGACAAAGCTGATCGGCTTCGCCGGCGACGTGGACCTGCGGGACCTGGTGCGCCAACTGACCCAGGCCAAGTTTGCCGAAGCGCACATGGCCGCGGTGGCCGAAAAACTGGACGAGGCGGGCCGGGAGCGCTGGCTGGCGGCGCTGCCCGTGATGATGCGCGAGCGCACGGAGGCCTATGAACTGGAAGAGGGCGAGGGGCCCCAGCTGGAGGCCCCCCTGGCCGGAGCCCTGATCGCCCTCAACCGCAAGCGCAAGCTGCCCCAAGGCAAGCTGGCCGACTGGGTGAGCCTGTACGCGGAGATGGTGTGGGCGCGGCGGCAGAACCTGATTGACCGGCTGCTGCCCCTGCGGCACCTGGTCTACGGCATGGACCGCAACTCCCTGAGCCGCCTGCTGTTCGACGAGAAGGGCGGCGTGTTGATTGACCTTGTCTGCGGCGCGGAGTTTCCCGTGATTGACCAGCTGCGGCGGGCCATCTCCCCGGGCTTCGCCGTGCGCCTGCTGGAGGACGTGGCGGTGAAGCGGCCGCGGGCCAACGCCTTTACGTTCCAGGAGGCGCAATTGAAGCTCTACCGCACCTGCTCCACGGGGCTGGACGAAGGGCGCTACATGCTGCGCGCCACGCCGGCCCAGCGCCTGACCGAGCTGATGCGCGGGCTGGACGAGCCTT
>CBDUSX010000537.1:0-1945 GCA_965369935.1 uncultured bacterium | reverse complement strand
CCCCCCTGGTAAGAGCCGCGGCCCTAACTAAATGTTGAGGGCGGGTGGGTTAGACTACAACGCGGGCGAGTGTGTTATTGTGCGGTGCAATATAATCACCGCAGGGCGCAGCCGATGCCCGGCAAAAAAGGACGTAGTGAGCAGGTGTTAGCGATGGCGAGGCTCTGGGTGGGTCTCAAAGACCGGATCACGGTGCTCCTGGCCGTTTTCCGGGTCAAACCGGCGCTTCCGGCCGCGGAAGCGGGGCCGGCCGCCCTGCGTCCCTGGGAGGCTTCCTATCCGGAAGGGATTTCCTGGGACATGGAGATCCCGATCCGTCCCGTTCCCGCGATCCTGGATGAAGCCGTTACCAAGTGGCCGGAGCGGCCCTGCCTGGAATTCCTGGGCAATCGCTACACCTATGCCGAGGTGGGCGAGCTGGTCAACAAGGCGGCCAAGGGCTTCCAGGAACTGGGCGTGGCCAAGGGGGTCAAGGTCGGGCTGTTTCTGCCCAATTCGCCCTTCTACGTCATCTGCTTTCACGCGGTACTCAAGGCGGGCGGCACGGTGGTCAACTTCAACCCGCTCTATGCCGAGCGCGAGATCGCGCGCCAGATCCGGGATTCGGAAACCCGGATCATGGTCACCATGAACCTGAACACGCTCTACCCCAAGATTGCCCGGCGGTTGGAGGACACCTGCCTGGAAAAGATCGTGATCTGCCGCATGCGCGAGGCGCTGGCCTTTCCCAAGCGCGCGCTTTTCGTGCTGTTCAAGCGGCGCGAGGTCGCGGTCATCCCCAGGGACGCGGCGCACGTCCAGTTCGCCAAGCTGACCGGCAACGACGGTATTCCCCGCGCCGTCGAGATCGACCCGGGACGTGACATCGCGGTCATGCAATATACCGGCGGCACGACCGGCACGCCCAAGGGCGCGATGCTGACCCACGCGAACCTCTACGCCAACGCGGTGCAGACGCGGGTTTGGGCCACGGAGATCGAACCGGGCGCGGAGAAGGTGCTGGCGGTGCTGCCGCTGTTCCACGTCTTCGGCATGACCGCGGTGATGAACGTGGGGCTGATGAGCGGCTCGGAGCTCCTGCTCATGCCGCGCTTCAAGCTGGCCGAGGCGCTGGCGGCGATCGACAAGGAAAAACCCACCATCATCATGGGGGTGCCCACCATCTATTCCGCCATCAACGAGTGCAAGGAGCGGGACAAATACGATCTCTCCAGCCTGAAGTTCTGCATCTCGGGCGGCGCGCCCTTGCCCTTGGCCATCAAGACCAAGTTCGAGGAGGTCACGGGCTGCATCCTGGTCGAGGGCTACGGGCTGAGCGAGGCGGGTCCGGTGGTCACCATCAATCCCATCGGCGGCCTCAACAAGGAGAACTCGGCCGGCCTGCCCCTGCCCGGCACCCTGGTCGAGGTCGTCTCCCTGGAGGATTCGGATACGGTTCTGCCGTTGGGCGAGACCGGGGAGATCTGCATTTCCGGCCCCCAGGTCATGGCCGGTTATTGGAAGCAGGAGGCCGAGAGCGCCGTGGTGTTGCGCAACGGCCGGCTGCACACCGGCGACGTGGGCTACATGGACGGGCAGGGCTACATCTATCTGATCGACCGGATCAAGGACCTGATCATCTCCGGCGGGTTCAACGTCTATCCGCGCATGGTGGAGGAGGCGATCTACCTGCACCCCTCGGTGGCCGAGGCCGCGGTCTGTGGCGTGCCGGACAAGCACCGCGGCGAGGTGGTCAAGGCCTTCGTGAAGCTGCGTGAGGGCGAGACCCTGACGGCGGGCGCGCTGCGTGTCTTCCTCAAGGACGCGCTGGCGCCCTTCGAGGTGCCGCGCAAGGTAGAGTTCCGCCAAACGATCCCCATGACCCTGGTAGGAAAGCCGCTGCGCCGCCAACTCGTCGAGGAGGAGCGGCTGCGCCTGGACGCCAAGGAAGCCGCCCACGCCGCGG
>CBDUSX010000536.1:0-1957 GCA_965369935.1 uncultured bacterium | reverse complement strand
GCCGCGGCTTGGCAGGTTTCATTTATATTCAAACCATTGTAATTGTTCCAATAACACGAAATATAACGCCCCCCGTGCCCTGCGGCACGGGGATTGCGATAGGGAGCGCACTGGCCGGAAACCAACCTATCGCCGGGAGGCATCACTCCCGGATCGGGCGGGGGCCGGCGTGCTGTCCCGGGGCATTGCGGAGGCGGTGTCCCTCTTGACGTGTCCGTTCCCCGGGACGGCAGTTTTTTGAAACTCAGTATTGAAACTCAGAATTTCCGGGGACGCAGCCCTGATCCGCGGCCCCGCCTGGAGGAAGCCATGAGCGCAGAAGCAGATCCCGTCACCTCTCCCGTGGACGTCGAGACCCTGCGGGAGGAAATCCGCGAAGCATACCGGGAGGTCGCCAAGGACCCGGGCAAGGGCTTTCACTTCCATACCGGCAGGAAGCTCGCGGAGATCGTCGGCTACACGGAAGAGTGGCTTGCCTGTGTGCCCGAAGAGGTGCTGGCATCCTTCGCGGGCACGGGCAATCCGTTTTCCATGGGGGAAATGCCGCCCGGCGGGCGCGTGGTTGATCTGGGCTGCGGCGCGGGCATTGACAGCTTCATCGCCGCCCATCAGGTGGGTCCCTCCGGCGCGGTGATCGGCATAGACATGACCGCGGAAATGCTGGCCAAGGCCGACGCGCAGAAGGAGCGGGCCGGCCTTTCCCAACTCGATTTCAGGGAGGGGTTTCTGGAAGAAATACCCGTGGACGACGGCTGGGCCGACGTGGTGATTTCCAACGGCGTGATCAACCTCTGCCCGGACAAGGCCCTGGCCTTCGGCGAAATTCACCGCATCCTCAAGCCGGGAGGGCGGATCCAGATCGGCGATATCCTGGTGCACAAGGCCGTTCCGGACAGCGCCAAGCAGAACATAGACCTGTGGACCGGGTGAATTGCCGGCGCTCTGCTGGAAGCGGAGCTGGAAGCGGTCGTCAGGAGCGCGAACTTCGAGGGCTTCGCCATCACGTGGAAAAAGGCGGTGTTCGAGGGCGCCCCGCAAAGCTCGAGTGCCGAGGCCTTCGGCACCGTGGGCATTAATTACAATGCCGTCAAACCGTAACCATCAGCAAAAGGAGCAAAGCCAGGGCACGGGTGGAATGGAGCAGCAAAGGAGGGAAGCGGCGGGAAGGGTGAATTTCTTTGTCTGTGGCAGCCGGGCGGAAGCGGAGTTGAAGCGCTTCCATGGACAAACGAACCCATGAAACGAGATATCCAACCGGGAGAATAAAATGGCCGATACCAAATGGTATATGGAAGGGAAATGGCTGGAATACTGCAGTTGCGACTCCGGCTGTCCTTGCGAATCAATGGCGCCTCCGACCTATGGGCATTGTACGGGAGTCATCGCCTTTAAGATCGACAAAGGCCACTATGGCGACGTCTCGCTTGACGGCCTGTTGGTTGCGGCGACGTTTTATTTCCCGAGAGCCATTCACCACGGTGAAGGCCATATGCACCCCATACTGGAAGCCAAATCCACGGACGAGCAGCGCGAGGCCATTTTCGCTATTATGTCCGGTGAGGGTCAGCCGGACGGCACCATCTTCAAGATTTTCAGCATCATCGTCGAAACCATTCATGAACCGCTGTTCCTGGATATGAAGTTCGAGTGGGACATGAAGGCCAGGCGGGCCAAACTGATTATTCCGGACGTGGCGAGAGCGGCAACCGAACCGCTTCTCAACCCGGTAACCGACAAGGAACACCGCATCCTGACAGTGCTGCCGGAGGGCTGGACGTTTTATGAGGGTGAGATAGGCTCGGGCACAGCCAAGGGATTCGGCGATATCAAGTTCGATTTCTCCCAACGGCACAGTTCCCTGGCCTACTTCGCCTGGGACAACAACGGCATGGCCCAGTCGTACGATGAATTCAGGAAGCAGCAAGGCGCGGCCTGAGCGGCTTCGGCGGTGCGGCCG
>CBDUSX010000535.1:0-1973 GCA_965369935.1 uncultured bacterium | reverse complement strand
TGAGTGCGGCGGATTGCCAATCCGCCGGTTTTTGCAGACTGTCTCCCGGTCCCCCCCTTCCTGCTTATTCCCGTGGCGGATTTTTGCCTGATGTTGCCGGCGCTGGCGCTTAGCTTCGCTGCCGGGCAGTGATAGGCTTAGGGTGGAGCGCCCGATGCATCGTGGCAGGATTTGTCCACATCCGCCGCGGAGAAATATTTTTTTACAAACGAACCCAATTCGTTTGTTTGTTCAATTAGTTACGAGATTAATTGTCCGCTTTTTGGCGCTGCCTGGCAGGCCGGTGTCATGGGTGGGCGCCCATGCTTCCCGTGGTGCCTCACGCAAAGGCGCAAAGGCGCCCCTTCGGCTTCGCCCTTCGACAGGCTTAGGACAGGCCTCCCCCGTCAAAAGGGGGAGGGGATAAGAGGCCGTGCCCGGCTTTTGGTGGAGCGTGCCCCTAGCCCCGCTCGAGAGCCTTGCGCTGCTCGCGTCCTTCGCGCAGGAGGTCGCGGGCGATCACCATGCGGTGCACCTCCGAGGGGCCTTCGCCGATACGGCGGACGCGCGCCTCGCGGTACCAGCGCTCGAAGGGAAACTCCTTGCTCACGCCGTAGCCGCCGTGGATTTGCACCACCCGGTCAATGACGCGGCCCAGGGCCTCGCTTGAATACAGCTTGGCCATGGAGGCTTCCACCCGGGCGTCCTCCCCCCGGTCGGCCTTCCAGGCGCCGTCCCAGATCAGCCAGCGGGCGGTGCGGATGTCCAGCTCGTTGTCGGCCAGCATCCACTGGATGGCCTGCCGGTCGGCCAGGTATTCGCCGAAGGTCTTGCGCTGGTTGGCGTAGGCGACGGCCCGCTTCTGCGCCGCCACGGCGACGGCCACGTTGGCCGCGGAGTAGGGAAAGCGGTTCTTCACCAGCAGGTCGAAGGCCAGGAACAGCCCCTGGCCCTCCTCCCCGATGCGCTGGCTGAGGGGCACCTCGCAGTCTTCCAGGATGATCTCGCAGGGCACGGCGGCGTCGCGGATCACCCTGAGGGGCCGGGCGGTGAAGCCGGGGGTGTCCTTTTCGATCACGAAGGCGGTGACGCCCTTGCGTCCGGCGCCGGCGTCCGTGCGCGCATAGAGGACGCCCCACTCCGCCTTGTCCGCATTGGAGATGAAGGTCTTCGTGCCGTTGAGGATGTAGGAGTCCCCCTTGCGCTCCGCGCGGCACTGGATGGCGTTGGCCGGGTCGGAGCCCCCGCCGGGCTCGGTGATGGCGAAGTAGTGGGTGTGCGCGTGCTGGATGGAGGTCGCGGCGTATTTCTCGATCTGCTCCTCGCTGCCCGCCCAGATGCTGACCGGGATGGCGCGCCCGAACACCCCGCAGCCCGGATTGTAGAGCCCCATCCGGTGCTGGCACATCTCCTCGCGCAGGACGCATTCCTCGAAGGCGCTCAGGCCCCCGCCGCCGTATTTCTTCGGCGCGCCCAGGTACCACAGGCCCGCCGCGCGGGTCTTGGCGGAGATGCGCTGGAAGTCCTCCTCCAATATGGCCGGGGCGTCCGGGTCCACCCGGCTTTCGGCGGGGATTATCTCCTCGCTGACGATGCGCCGCACCTGCTCGCGAATCATGTTCAGTTCCTCGGATATCTGAAATCCGGTCATCGCCGCTCCTTTTGGGGGCTGGGCCATATAGGGATCAAACCGTTTGGAGATCAAGCCCGTCTCGATTGATATTGCCGAATGCTTTGCAGGACTATAATGCACCCGGCCCGCAAACCACAAACCGGCGGGCGCGGCCACTGGAACGGCGCGCGGGCATTGTGCTATGCTGCGCGGGCATCCCTATTCCTTTCCCAAGCCAATTCGAATCGGCATCGTGACCCTGTTGTTGGGGGGGGATCGGTTGGGGAATCGGGCGTCCGTCTGATAGGGTATTTATTCCTGGCACCATCGAAGGGGGAAGGGGATGCCGAGCCAAGCCGTCAAGGAAAAGCTGGCCGCCGAT
>CBDUSX010000534.1:0-1990 GCA_965369935.1 uncultured bacterium | reverse complement strand
CCGGGCGGATTGCGGGGCCGCTCCCCGGCCTCCTCCGCGCCGCGCACGTATTCCGCCCAGCGGGGATCGTGAGGCAGCACCTCCCTTTCCTCGCGCACGAGCCGGCGGAATTCCTCGATTCCCAGGTCCCTGATCAGGAACTTGAGCCGCGCGCGGTTGCGGTTTTTCTTCTCCCCCAGCCGCGCGAACACCCGCGCCATGGCCTGGGTGGTGGGCAGCAGCTCTTCCGGCGGCAGGAATTCTTCCAGCAGCTTGGCCTGATGGGGCACGGCCCCCAGGCCCCCACCCACGTAGAGTTCGAAGCCCCGCACGCGGGTGCCGTTTTCCCCGCGGGTCACCGCGATGACGCCCAGGTCGTGCATGTTGGTGAGTCCGCAGGCCTCCTGGCGGCAGCCGCTGAAGGCCGGCTTGAACTTCCTGCCGAATTCCTGGCAATCCGGATGTCCCAGCAGAAAGCGGGACAGCGCGTCCGCGTATGGAGTCACGTCGAAGGCCTCGCCCCGGCACACGCCGGAGTAGGGGCAGGCGGTGACGTTGCGCACCACGTTGCCGCAGGCCTCGCGGGTGGTGATGCCCACGGCGGCCAGGCGGCGCATCAGGGTGGGGGTGTTGGCCACGTGCACGTAGTGCAACTGGAAATCCTGGCGGGTGGTGACGTGGGCGATGCCGGCGGAGTACTCCTCCGCCAGGTCGGCCATCACCTCCAGCTGCGCCGCATTGAGCCCGCCCCAGGGCACCTTGATGCGCTGCATCCCCGGCGCGTCCCACATGGTGTTGGGGCCCTTGGTCAGCCCGCCGGAAGGAAAGGCCAACTCCTGCACGCGGGCGCCGTCGTGGCGCAGGCCGTTGTCATAACGCTGCCCGTACACCCCCCGCCGCAGCCGGGTCTCGGCGAAGATCCGCTCTTCGAGCTTGTCCTGCCGCCGCAGTTCGACCTCGGTTTCGAACACGTCAATTTCCCTGGCCCAGTCGGCGGGCAGCTCGCCGGCCAGGCTTCCCTTCCAGTGGGGGTTGGATGCTTTCATCTGATTTCGCTCCGTCGCTGATTGCCGTGATGTGTTTGCCGTATTGGTCAGGATGGCCGGCGCCCGGCCCCGGGAATCTCCGGGGACGCCGGCAGGGCCGCGTTCAAATAATCCTGCTTGAACCGCTCCAGCATTTGCCGCAGGGCATGGCTGCGCACGGCCGATGCATGGCTTGACTCTTTCATGGCCCGGCGCAGGGCGAACATTTCCAGCAGCATCGCGTCGTCCCGGGCCGGCAGCCAGGCTTCCAGGGTTTCCCGCAGGGCCTTGCCGATGCCCGGGAAGTTGCCCGAAGTGGAAATGGCCAGGGCCATCTCGCCCCGCCGCACCACCGCGGGGGTGTAGAAGTCGCAATGCTCCGGATCGTCCACCGCGTTGGCGGTTATGCCGGCCCGTGCGGCCACGCTCACCACCCGGTGGTTGAGGCCGCGGTCGTCCGTGGCGGCGAACACCAGGGAGGCGCCGGCCAGGTCGGAAGCTTGGAAGGCCCGCCGCAGGAGGCGCAGTTCTCCGCGCCCGCCCGCCCCCTCCAGTCCGCGGTGAATGGCGGGCGCCACGACGGTTACCCGTGCGCCGGTACCGCGCAGGGTGCGCCATTTCTGCAGGGCCAGCTTGCCGCCCCCCACGATCAGCACGGCCTTATCGTGCAGTTTCAGAAACACCGGATACAACTGAGACATCGCCGGTAAACTCCGCGAAAGATTCGGTGAATGAAGATGACAACGCATGGGCCAGTTGCACCGGCGGCCCCACCAGCACCAGCCCCGGCCCGCCGGCTCCCTGGGGCGTCCCGCCCCCGGCCGCGCGGGCCAGGGACATCACGGCAACGGACTGCCCGGGCCGGGTGGCCGACTCCACCAGGGCCAGTTGCAACTCCGGATCCGCCCCGTGAAGCAGCAGGCGCCGGGCGATGGCCGGGACGGAGCGGCTGCCCATGAAAAACACCCAGGTGCCCCCCAGGGCCA
>CBDUSX010000533.1:0-2004 GCA_965369935.1 uncultured bacterium | reverse complement strand
CGCCGCCGGCCTTCAGCCGATCTTCGCGCTCTGCCCGCCGTCCACGGCCAGGGCCACGCCGGTGATGAACCGGGCCTCGTCCGACGCCAGGAACAGCGCGGCGTTGGCGATGTCCCAGGCGCTGCCCATGCCCCCTTTCAAGGGCACCAGCTCGTCCCGCTGCCGGATCAGTTCTTCTTTCGGGATGCCCCGCGCCTGTGACAGCCCCTCGATGGCCATGGGGGTGTTCATCAGCCCGGGCATGATCACGTTCACCCGCACGCCCTTGGCCGCCGCGCCCATGGCAATCGAATGGCTCATGGCGTTCACGCCGGCCTTGGAGGTTTTGTAGGCCAGCATGTTCACCGCGCACACCGCGGCCACGGAGGAAATGTTGATGATGGCGCCGCCGCCGGCGGCCACCATGAAAGGCATCACGTGCTTGCAACTGAGAAACATGCCTTTCAGGTTGACGTTGAGGATGGCGTCCCAGGTCTCTTCCTCCAGGCTGACCAGCCCCCGGTCTCCCCCGCCGATGCCCACGTTGTTGTGCAGGATGTCAATGCGGCCGTAGACATCCATGCAGGTCTGGGCGAAGCGCGCGCAGTCTTCCGCCACGGTCACGTCCGCCTCGCAGGCGCTGGCCTCGCCTCCCTCCTCCGCGATCATGGCCCGCGTCTCCTCCGCGGAGTCCAGCCGCCGGTCCACCAGCAGGACTTTGGCCCCTTCCCGGGCGAAGGTGATGGCGGTGGCCCTGCCGTTGCCGATGGTCTCCCCGGGCGTCTGGCCCGCCCCCACCACGATGGCCACCTTGCCCTGCAATCGTGCTTCCATCCCGATGCCCTTATCGCTGTTGCTCCATGCCGCTGCCCCGCGGCATACCGCACGAAACCCCTGCCGCGCACAGACCCTTCCACCCCATTTCGCCTTCTACCCCATTTCACCCCCGTGCGCGAGGGCGGCTGGAGTCATGGGCGCATGGGCCGAGTCATGGGCATACGCCGATTGGCTTTCAAAGCCCCGCCCGACTTGGTATAGCATGGGCCGTCGGCGCGCACCCGCGCCGCGATCCCCAAATTCAGCGCGAGCCCGCGCCGCGATCCCCAATCAGGAGTGGCCGTTGATGATCCGCGGAGCAGCATCAGGCAGGCGGGCTGCCCACATTCCCGCCGGCGCACCGGGGGCGCGGAGGGCCGCCGCCGTGCTGCTGCTGTGCGGCGCCATCCTGCTGACTCCCCTGCCGGCGCCGGGCGCGGAGGGGGAGCGGCTGGTGCTGGACGAGGCGCGGGTCTGGGACTTCGCCGAACAGTTGTTCCGGCAGGGGGAGTATTACCGCGCCATATCCGAATACCGCCGCCTGCTGCACTTTTTTCCTAAAGGCCGGCGCAGAGCCGCGGCCCAGTTGCGTATCGGGCAGGCGCTGTTGTGGGGCGACGAGGTAATGCAGGCCATCCGCCATTTGGACGCGCTGGCCGAAGACGCCTCCTTCAGCGCCCACCGGGACGACGTTCTCTACTTTCGGGCGCTGGCCCGCCTGCAGTCTGAGCAGGGCCGCCCCTACCCCCTGCGGGAGGAATCCATCGCCGCGGGGCTGGCCGACTTGAGGAAAATCTCGCCCGTCTGGCCGGAACGGGAGAAGGTGGACGGATTCGTGAAAGCCATGGACGAGCCGCCGGAACTGCCTGAAAAATCCCCCGGCTTCGCCGGCACGCTCTCCGCGATCATCCCCGGCACGGGGAGCTTTTACGTGGGACGCTACGGGGAGGGCGCGCTGACTTTCTTCGTCACGGCCCTCCTGATCGTGGGGGCGGTGGACGCCTTCGAGGACGACAAGGACGGGCTGGGCGTGGTGCTGGGCTCCCTGGGCATAGCCTTTTACGGCGGGGGCATCCTGGCCGCGGCCAATGGGGCGCACAAGTTCAACGACGGCCACAAGGCCCGCTACCTGGCCGAGCAGCGCCAGCGCTTCGGCATCGTCATTGACCGGGGGGGCATCGCCGGCGCCTTCCAGAAGTCCTTCTAGGC
>CBDUSX010000532.1:0-2004 GCA_965369935.1 uncultured bacterium | reverse complement strand
GACAAGTGGAACGCCCGGTCGGGGGGGATCCGGGCGTTCCTTGCTCCGTAGAGCCGCGGAAGGAAGGCAGGGGACTGTATCCCTCCCGCATTAGCCAAGGGCCATTGCGGCCCCGGCTCATAAGGAGAATCTAATACAAATTTTCGCAGTTGCAATGCCTACGATTCGCATATTAACGAATCGAAAGCCCATCCTGAAAAACTGTTTATTATCAACTAGTTGAAAATACGTCTTCAGTCAGGCCTTTTGCTCTCCGGCGGCCCGGAGCCGCCCTTCGGACCGCTCCCGGGCACGGGCCCGGGCGGCCTCGCCGAAGCCGCTGAACAGGCGGGTGGAGAAGGGGTTCTCCAAAGCCTTGTATTCCGGGTGCCATTGCACGCCCAGCGCGAAGGCCGGCGCGCCGGTGACGCTGACCGCCTCGATGGTGCCGTCCGGGGCCACGGCCTCCACCGCCAGGCCCTCGGCCACCCGGTCGAGCGCCTGGCCGTGCAGGGAATTGACCGTGATCTCCCGGGCCCCGGCCAGGGCCTCGAAGGCGCCGCCGGGGGTCAGGGCCACCTCGTGGCGCGGGCCGTACTGGACGTCCGGGTCGTCGTGCTTGGGGCGGCGGTGGTCCATGCGGCCGGGCAGCTCTTGCAGCCGCGCGTGCAGGCTGCCGCCCAGGGCCACGTTGAGCTCCTGCATGCCCCGGCAGATGGCCAGCAGGGGCACGGCGCTCTCCAGCGCCAGGCGGATGAGCGGCAGGGTGGTGGCGTCGCGCTCCAGGTCGTGGGGCTCGGCCCCGGGGTGGGGCTCGGTGCCGTAGTGGAGCGGATAGACATTGGAGGGGCTGCCGGTCAGCAGCAGGCCGTCCAACCGCCACACCAGGTCCCTCAGGTCGACCCCGTTTTCGCCGAAGGCCGGGATGACTATTGGCAGGCCCTGGACGGCCTCGGTCACCGCGCGCAGGTACTTGTCGCCCACGGCGTGGAAGGAGTTGTCGTCGATCTCCTTGACGCAGGCCGGGACCCCGATCAAGGGCTTCAAGCTGGATCCGGACATGCCCAATAGCTAGGGAGGACGGACCCTGAACGCAAGCCCAGCGGAGGCTTGCGCCGGCGGCCCCGCCCGGTCATACCTGCCCGCCATGAAGGGAATTCCGCAAGCCCCTGCCCGCGCCCGCCTGCCTGAGGCGGCGCGTCCATGAAGGCCATGAAATACCTGGGCGTGGTGCTTCTGCTCCTCGCCGTGGCGGTGGGGGCAACGCTCTTCCGCTATGGCAGCCTGCACCCCTGCGACTGGCTGGAGCGGGATATGGTGCGCGCGCTGGAGCTGCCGCCCATCATGGTCCAGGCGCGAATCCGCGCCAGCTTCATGTTCCGCGGGATTACCGAGCCCGATGCCTACGACTGCCTGACCGACTGGTGGCGGCTCAAGGCCGAGGGGAAATTTCCGGAAGAATCCTGACCCCTTTTTCGCCGGGGGCCGCGGCGGGTATCAGCGTCCTTCGCCTTGCGGCACGCCGCTCTGGATCTCCAGATCGCCGTAGTCGAAGGCTTCCGAATCGATCTCCACGCCGAACTGGGGGTTGACCAGCGAGACTTGGGTGAGCGTGCCCTGGGGGTCCAGGATTTCCCATTTCTTCAGGACCAGGGGCCGGTCGCTGAACACCAGCGTCACCTCGCCCGCATCCGGCAGGGCCTCGTCCACAAGCGAGATGCGGATCGTCGCCCTTTCCTGCGCCACGGCGGTGATGCGGACACTTTCCGTAAGCGTCACGTCCTCGCGGATGAGGAACCAGAGCGGCGTCTCCCAGAGCGGCAGGAAGCTCGCCTGTTTCAGCTCCCGGTCGTAGAACAGGAGCGTCAGCCCATTGGCGATCAGGAGAATCGGGTTCGGCGGGTCGTAGTCGAAGCGCAACTTTCCAGGCCGTGCGATCAGCACCTCGCCTTCGGCATAGGCGCCGTTGGAGGAGACCTGGATGAAGCGCGCCTTCAAGGTGGAGAGGCGGTTGAGATAGCGCAC
>CBDUSX010000531.1:0-2015 GCA_965369935.1 uncultured bacterium | reverse complement strand
GGCATTGACGCCATCTGGTTCGCCGACACGGGCGGGGCCGACTCCCTGACCCTGGCCGCGGCCATCGCCATGAAGACCGAACGCCTGCGGCTGGGCATGGGCATCGTGCCCGCCTATACGCGCACGCCGGCCCTGTTCGCCTCCACGGTGATGACCCTTTCCCACCTGGCGCCGGGGCGCGTGGTGATGGGGCTGGGCTCCTCCAGCCACGCCATGATCGAGGGCTGGCACGGCATGCCCTTCGAAAAGCCCCTCACCCGGGTGCGGGAGACCACCCAGCTGCTGCGCAAGATGCTGACCGGGGAGCGCACGGACTTTGAAGGCGAAACCCTGCGCAGCAGCGGCTTCCGCCTGATCCCCCCGGCAAGGGGGGAGGTGCCGATCTACCTGGCGGCCCTGCGCCCCAACATGCTGGAGATGGCCGCGGAGGTGGGCGACGGCGTGGTGCTGAACAGCTTTCCCCTGGAGGCCCTGCCCCGCATGATGGAGCACATCGCGGCAGGGGCGGAGCGCGGGGGCAAGCAGCTGGAGGCGCTGGAGATCGTGAACCGCCATCACGTGATCGTCACCGGCGACGTGGCGGCGGGGCGGGAGCAGTTCCGGGCCAGCTTCACCGGGTATTTCGCCACCCCGGTCTACAACAAATTCCTGGCCTGGTTCGGCTATGCCGAGGCGGCGCGGACCCTGGACGAAGGCTGGCGGGAGAAGGACCGCGGCAAGACCGCCGCGGCCATGAGCGACGAGTTGATAGACGCCATCGCCGTGATCGGAAACGCGGAGCGCTGCCGGGAGATCGTGCGCGGGTTCATGGACGCAGGCATCACCACCCCGGTCATCAACCCCATCTCGCAGGACCCGGCGCAGATCGCCGAGACTTTCGAGGCCTTCGCCCCGGACAATTTTCCGCTGTAGGACAATGACGGGGGCTTAGTCCCGCTCCCGCGCCAGGTTCTGGCTGAGAGTACTGTATTGGCGATCCTAACAGGCGGCAGCGGACTCCGCGTAGATCGAGACGCGCGCTTCACGCGCTCCTCAGCAACGCGGAGCTCTTGGTTTTCAGAGACATAGATCGGAGATTTAGAAAAGCCGCATTCCTGAGGAGCCCCGCGTAGCGGGGCGTCTCGAAGGGTGCGGCGGCCGCCCGTACCCACGCTCCCGCCCTAAACTTCCGGCTCCACGTAGGCCACCGCCTCTTCGCCCAGGGTCATGGCCAGGGCGATGCGGTAGGCGCGCAGGGGGTCTTCCCCGATTTCCGCGATCAGCTTGAGGGCGTAGCGGGCCACGTTGATGCCGTCGCGCACGGTGTAGCGCTCGTCGCCGCGGTGGGCGCGCTGCAGGAAATCCACCACGTAGGCCAGCACCTGCTCGTCGGAGAAGGGCAGGTTGTCCTTGAGGATGCGGTACTCCTCCTCGGCCTCGGGGAAGTCCACCATGATCTGCGGTTGCAGGCGCGAGTGGATGTACTCGGGGATTTCGAAGGTGGAGGCGTCGTCGTTCATGGTGGTGCAAAAGCGGAACTCCGCGTCGGCCCGCACCTTGATGCCCGCCACGATGGATTCCACGTAGCGCCGCGCGTCCAGCAGGGGCGCCAGGGAAGCCCAGCACTTCTCCCCCATGCGGTTGCCCTCGTCCAGGATGCACAGCCCCCCGCGCAGCATGGCGGTGACCAGGGGCGAGGCCACGTACTTGATGCGCTGCCCGTCGGCGATCACCGGGGTGATGATCAGGTCCTCGGGCCGGGTGTCCATGGTCGCCTGGAACAGATAGACCTCCTTGCCCATGGCCCGCGCCGTGGCGTAGGCCAGGGAGGTCTTGCCCACCCCCGGCTTGCCCACCAGCCGCGGATTGAGGGGCAGGTCGGCCTCGTCCACCACCAGCCAGGCCGCCCGCAACTGCTTGACCAACTCCTCCTGCCCCACCCAGTGGGGCGTGAACTCGTCCGGGTGGGCCAGTTGCAACTCCACCCCGTCAATGTCCACGGTGAGGCGTTGGGTCTGCGATTTGGCCATAAGACT
>CBDUSX010000530.1:0-2017 GCA_965369935.1 uncultured bacterium | reverse complement strand
GGACATCGCGCGGGCCCTGCGGGCGGCGACGGCGGGCAAGGAGGTGTGTCTGATCCGCCTGCCCTTCGGCTGGCAGGCCTCCGACTTTCCCCTGGCAGGACCCTTGGATTATCTTGGGTACGACGGCGGGGCGGGGCTGGGCTCCGGCCCGGGCATGGCCGTGGGGGGCGCGCTGGGCCTGCTGGGCACGGAACGCCTGCCCATCGCGGTGCTGGGGGACGGGGATTTTCTGATGGGGGTCACCGCGCTGTGGACGGCTTCCCACTACCAGGTGCCGCTATTGATCGTCATTGCCAACAACCGCTGCTACAATAACGACGTGGCCCACCAGGAGCGGGTGGCAAAGCGCCGGGAACGTCCGGTGGAAAACAAGTTCATCGGGCAGAGCATTGACGGCCCCCCGGTGGACCTGGCCGCCATGGCCCGCGCCCAGGGATTCGAGAGCGAGGGGCCGGTCGAGCGGCGCGAGGATTTGGCGCCGGCGATCGAGCGGGGCGTGGCCGCCGCCGCGAAGGGCGGACGCTACGTCGTTGACGTGCACATCATGGCGGAGTGAACGCGGAAGCGGTCGAATCCAAACCGCAGATCCCCACCTGTTTGGCGAATTATGGACAAACAACGGCTCATCGTCGGCATCACCGGCGCGTCCGGGGTGATTTACGGCATTCGCCTGCTGGAAGTGCTGCGCGATAGGCCTGAGATCGAAACCCATCTGGTGATGAGCAAGGCGGCCAAGCTGACCATCGGCTACGAACTCGACATGAGCGTGAAGGAAGCCGAGGATTTGGCCGACGAGGTGCACAACAACACGAACATCGGCGCCACCATCGCCAGCGGTTCCTTCAAGACCATGGGTATGGCGGTGGCGCCCTGCTCCATCAAGACCCTGTCGGGAATCGTCAACGCCTACGACGACAACCTGCTGATCCGGGCGGCGGACGTGGTGCTGAAGGAGCAGCGCCGGCTGGTGGTCGTGCCCCGCGAAACGCCTCTCAACCGGAACCACCTCGACTTAATGGTACGGCTGCTGGACAGCGGGGGCATCCTCGTTCCGCCCATGCCGGCTTTTTACCACCGCCCCAAGACCCTGGACGACATTATCAACCATACGGTGGGCAAGGTGCTGGACATGTTCGGCGTCGAGCACCAAATGTTCGAGCGCTGGAGCGGGCAGCCGCCCAAGTGAGGCTTGCAAAGAGGGGTTGAAGGGGGTGGTCCGCCGGGCAAGGTGGATCAGGTTGGGGATAGGGGCCCTCGCCCACTCTTCCTACGGAGGGGCCTTTAGATGGATGCATTCAGATACCCGCGGGAAAAGCCCGAGCTGTTGGCCTATGCGTGCCGCATCCTGGCGAGCATGGGGATTTCGGACAGCATCTGGGGCCACGTCTCCCTGCGCGATCCCGGCGCGGGGACCTACTGGATGAAGCCGGCCACCTTTGGATTCGAGGAGATGCTGCCGGCGCACATGATCGAACTTTCGCTTGAGGGAGAGGTCATCTCCGGCGAGTATCCCAAGCATCTGGAATATCCCATCCACAGCGAAATTTTCCGCCGCAGGCCCGAGGTGTGCTCCGTGCTGCACGTGCATCCCCTCCACGCCATTGCGCTGTCCGCCACGGGCCAGCGGCTGCGGCCCGTCAGCCATGAGGGCACGCTGTTCTGCGAGCCGGACATTCCCTGCTTCGAGCAAACCTCCGATCTGATCGCCACGGAGGAACTGGGAGGGGCGCTGGCGGAGGTGCTGGGAGATCACCGCGCCGCCTTCCTGCGCAACCACGGCATCGTCACCGCCGGGCGCGCCATTCATGAGGCCGTGGCCTACGCCCTCTTTCTGGAGCGCGCGGCCCGGGTGCAACTGCTGGCCGGCTCGGCCGGTGAATTCCAGTCCACCTCCGGGCCGGAGATCGAACTAAAGCGGATGCGCATCTATGCCGCAAGCCAACTGGAGTTGTGGTGGAAGTATCAGTGCCGGCAGGTGGGGGAACTCTCCGAGGCCTGACCACCCTAAGCGGATGCC
>CBDUSX010000529.1:0-2025 GCA_965369935.1 uncultured bacterium | reverse complement strand
GTGGGCCCCGCACCGCGGTTGCCAGCAAGGGCGTGTTGTGGGAAAATTGATGATTCAAATTCCGCGCGGCAAAGAACCGGGCGGGCAACCCCTGCCCGCGCTTCCATCGTCATTCCGCCGCCACCGCAAGGAGACCCCGTGAATCCAGCCAAGGAGAAGCCGGTATCCATCGAGGAGATGTATCCCTACATCACCAAAATCCTGGAGAGGGCGGGGGGCAAGGTGCGACTGGGGGGCACCATCAAGGAGAACCAGGTCTTCGACTCCATCGAGACGGCGATCTACAACTGGGACTACAGTGTCACCAACCCCCGCATGCGCCAGCTTTACGAGCGCGCCAAAACATCCCAGTGGAGCGCGGCGGACCTGCCCTGGGACACGGACGTGGACCTGGAGAAGGAATTATTCGCCATTGACCCGGTGTGGGAGCAGGCGGACTGGTACCTGAAGCTGGACAAGCGCGAAAAACGGCGGATCGCCGTCGAGTACAACACCAACCTGCTCAGCAACTTCGCCCATGGCGAGCACGGCGCGCTGACGGCCGCATCGCAACTGGTGACGGCGGTGCCGGACATGGACTCCAAGTTCTATGCGGCCTCCCAGACCTTCGACGAGGCGCGGCACGTGGAGGTGTTCTCCCGCTACCTGTACGAAAAGCTGGACAACTTCTACCCCTGCACCCAGAACCTGTTCAACCTGATTCAGGCCATCACCATCGAGAGCCGCTGGGACTTCAAGTTCCTGGGCATGCAACTGATCGTGGAGGGGCTGGCCATCTCCGCCTTCACCAGCCTGCTCAGCCGCTGCAGGGAACCCCTGCTGCAAAGCCTGATCCGGCTGGTGCTGAGGGATGAGGCGCGCCACGTGGCCTTCGGCGTGATCTCCCTCAACGACTATTACTCGAACATGAACGAGAAGGAGCGCCGGGAGCGCCAGGAGTTCGTGTACGAGGCCTGCGTGCTGATGCGCGGACGGCTGGTCAGCGGCGAGGCCTATGAGCGGATGGGGCTGGACCCGGAGAAGGTGAAGGCCTCCATGCGCGACAGCGAAGAGCTTGTGCAGTTCCGCGGGCTGCTCTTTTCCCAGATCGTGCCCAACATGAAGAAAGCCGGCCTGCTGGATGGATGGCTGGCCGAGCGCTTCGCCGAGATGGAAGTGCTCCACTTCAAGGACTACGATGCCGACGCGGTGCTGGAAAGCCTGATCAACGGCACCAGCGACTACTCCCCTCCTGCCCAGCAGGCGGGCTGAGGCCGGACGCCTCCTCCGGCGCCCCCCCGCGGCACATCCATGAGCCTCCTCCCCACCCTCAAGAACCGTTGGGCGGTGCTGGCGCTGCTGTGCTTCGTGCGGCTTACCCTGGGCTTGCAGTTTCAGGCCCTGGCCGCCGTGGGGCCGTTTCTGATGGACGAGCTGGGGCTCAACTACGGGCGGCTGGGCCTGCTGATCGGGGCGTTCCTTGCCCCGGGGGTCGTGCTGGCGCTGCCCGGCGGGCTGATCGGCGCGCGGCTGGGCGACAAGCCGGTCGTGATCGGAGGCCTGGCCATGATGACGCTGGGGGCGCTGCTGCTGGCCAACTCCACATCCTTCGCCCTGGCCCTGGCGGGCCGGCTGTGCAGCGGCACGGGCAACGTGCTGCTCAACGTGCAACTGACCAAGATCACCACCGACTGGTTCGCAGGGAAAGAAATCGCCACGGCCATGGCCCTGCTGCTAACCACCTGGCCCCTGGGGCTGGCCGTCTCCCTGTCCTCCCTGGGCCCGGTGGCCGCCGCCACCTCCTGGCAGGTGGCGGTCTCCCTCACCGCGGCCTACGCCCTGTCCGCCCTGGTGCTGGTGGCGCTGCTGTACCGCGGCGCCCCAAATGACGGGGACGCGCCGCCTTCCATGACGCCGCCCACCTCTTCCTCCGGAAGCCGCCTGTGGCAGATCAGTGGCGGGGAACTGGGGCTGATTGTGTGCGCAGGCGCGGTGTGGATGCTGTACAACGACAGCTTCATCGTCTTTCTCAGCTTCGCCCCCACC
>CBDUSX010000528.1:0-2025 GCA_965369935.1 uncultured bacterium | reverse complement strand
GGGGCGGCGCGCCTACACGTTCCACTCGTGGTAGACCATCCCGACGATGATCTCGTTGTTGACGGTCTTCACCCCCTCAAGTTTTTCCACTTCGCCCACGATCTGCTCGATCATGGTCTCATGGGAGGTCAGGGTGCCTTCCAGGATCACCACCCCGTCGTGGACCGTGACACTGATCAGGCTCAGCCTGCCCACCACCGTGCTGGCGAGCAGGGCGTAAACGCGGGATTTGATAACAAAGTCCTGGAACCGCACCCGCTTGTCATCGTCGAGTTGAAACTCCGGATTTCCGACAAGATCCAGAATCACCTTTTCCGCATGCTCCTTGGTGATCCTCTCCATGCGCAGCATGACGTCGTAGCGGGAGGGGTCCCGCCAGTCGGCATTGAACAGGTAGCGCGTGCGCTTGGTGCGCTCGTCGTCAATGTGCTGCACGAACCGCTCGGCTTCCTCCCGGCCTTGCCCGAACTGCTCGACGATGCGCTGCACCCGGTAGGGAACGGGGTACATCAGGCGCACCTTCAGGGCGTGGGGCACCTCGCGCAACAGTTCCTGGCCCCCGTTGCCGTGATAGACCAGGTTGTCGTCCTGCGACCACTCAGCCAGGGTGGACTGGACGTAGGCCAGATAGGTGCGCCGGCTTTCGGTCATGCGCTCCCAGAAAGACGGCGAGGTTTCAAACACCTGGCTCACCTTCGTTTCGGGAACGTTGTAGTTCTTCGCGGCCTCGATCAACACTTCGGAACTGACGCAACGCGCGCCCAGAGCAGCGGCGACGGATTCCGCGATTTCCTCCCCTCCGCTGTGGAGACCTCTGGTGATGGTGATGATGGCCATGGAACTCCTTTCCCCCCAAAGGCAGGTATTACCAGGCTGTCAGCCGCGGCCCCGCCCTGCGCGGATGCGGCGATGATTCTGTAGGGGAAGTTTAGCCTCCCCGGCGTTTTCCTGTATAGGTGTTTTTCAACGCCGGAATTGTGATATTGTGCGGGCTAGCCTCTGCCCCGCCGCGGGTCGAACGCTTCCCGCACCCCCTCGTTGATGAACACCAGCAACAGCAGCACGAAAAACATGCTGCCCACGGTGAAGGTGGCAATCCACCAGGCCGAGGTGAAATGGGTCAGCGCCTGGCGCAGCAGCTCGCCCCAACTTGGGGTGGGTGGCGGCACGCCGAAGCCCAGGTAGTCCAGGGCGGCGATGCTGGTGATGCCGCTGGCGATGGTGAACGGGGTGAAGGTGACCACCGGCGTGATGGCGTTGGGCAGGATGTGGCGGAACATGATGCGCGGATAGGACGCCCCCAGCGCCCGCGCGGCCTCGACGAAATCCCTGCGCCTGAGATTGAGAAACTCCGCGCGCTGGTACTGGGCGATACCGGTCCAGCCAAACAGGGAGGACAGGCCGATCAGCAGCCCCAGGCTGGGCGAGAAGATGGCGATCAGGATCAGAATCAGAAAGAACACCGGCACGGCGCTCCAGATTTCGCTGAAACGCTGACCGTAGAAATCCACCCGCCCGCCGAAAAATCCCTGCACGGCGCCCAGGGTGATCCCGATGGCGAAGGAGAGCAGCCACACGGACAGGGCGAAGATCATCGAAAGCCGGAAGCCGTAAATCAGGCGCACCAGCAGGTCCCGCCCCTTGTCGTCGGAGCCCAGCAGATGGCTCCCGCCGGGCGCGGCGGGAAAATCTTTCAGGGTCTGGTCCGACTCGAAAGGCCCCCAGGCAATGGGCGGCCACCACGCCCAGTCGTCCTCGCCGAAGCCGCGCTGCAGGGCCCGGTAGTCCACCACGAAGGTGTCCCGCTGCCCGAAGCGGCGGGGGCTGTAGGTGCGGAATACCGGAAAATAAGCCTCCCCCCGGTAGCTGAGCACGATCGGGCGGTTGTTGGCCAGCAGCTCGGAAAACAGCGAGACGCCGAACAGCACGCACAGCAGCAGCAAGGAATAGTAGGATAGCCGCCGCGAGCGGAAGGCCCGCAGCCGGATGCGCGCGACTTCGTTCATGGGGTGATTTTCCCCGAAA
>CBDUSX010000527.1:0-2025 GCA_965369935.1 uncultured bacterium | reverse complement strand
ACTATCCGCCCTATTTTCCAGCCAGCTTGCGGGCCAGCTTGAGAATGGGGTCGCTGCGGAACAGTTTGTCCGGGGAGCGCACCTCGCCGGGCTTGGGCGGCCTGACTTTCCAGACGCCGCGCACGATGCCCTGCTTGTCAATCAGGAAGAAGGACTGGCGCGCGTAGAGGCGTTTGGCCCGGCCTTCAAGCTGGGCCACGTCCCAGGCCAGGATGGTGTCCCCGTGGGGGAAGTCGCTCAGCAGCGGATAAGGCAGCTTGATGGAGGTTGCAAAGGTTTTCTGCGAAAACGCATGGCTGATGGAAATGCCCAGCACCTGCACGCCGAGATCGAGAAATTTTTGATGGTCGTCCCTCCGGGCCGACAGGTTGGCAATTCAAGTGGGGCCGAAGTCCGCGTGGTAGAACTCCACCAGCACCATGGACTTGCCCCGGTACTGGCTGAGGCTGATTGGCTTGCCCGTGGTGGAGGGCAGCTTGAAATCCGGGGCCTTTTGCCCCACCTTCACCGCGCTCGCCGCGCCGGGCAGCGCCAGCATGCCGGCCAGCAACATGGCCAGCCACAAGGTTCTGATTTGCATTGCCGTTCTCCCCTTCATTTTCTCCCCTCCTCATAATTGCGGCTTCCACCGCATGTTGCGGAATCGCCCAGGGCCTCTTGCGGTTGCCGGAAGAACCGGCGACCTCAGCGCACGATGCGATCCGCCTGATACAGCACCTGGGGCGGGATTTTCAATCCCAGGGCCCTGGCGACCTTCAGGTTCACCGCGAAGACCAGCCGGGTGTTCACTTCCACCGGGATGTCCGCGGGTTTCCTGCCTTTGATGATCTTGTCCACCATCCGCGCCGCCTGCCGGCCCGCCTCGTACCAGGAAGGCCCGTAGCTGGCGAACCCGCCGTCCTCCACCATGAAGGCCGCCCCGAACATGGTGGGGATTTTCTGGCGGGTGGTGGCCTTGAGCATCAGTCCCAACAGGTTCAGGTCCGGAGCGCGGGAGGAGAGGATGCCGTCCACCCGCTGCTTGCGCAGGGCGGAGAAGGTGGCCTTGGCCTCCTGCTCGGTGCGCACTGGCCGCTCGACCAACTCGATGCCCAGGCGGCGGGCGGCCTTGCGGTACGTCTCGGCCCTGAATTGGGCCTGCCTGCTGTTTGCGTTGTAGGGAAACAGCACCTTTTTCATTCCCGGGATCAGTTTCTTGAACAACTCCAGGCGTTTGGGACCAAGTTCCATATCCAGATCGGTCAGGCCGGTTAAATTGCCGCCGGGCCGGGCGAAGCTCTTGATAAAACCCATGCCGACCGGGTCCCTGGCCGAGGAGAATACTATCGGGATGCGTTTCGTCGCCCGCTGCGCAGCCGCAGTCGCAGTGGTATTGACGGTAAAGATTACATCCACTCCATTCTCGACAAGCTCCCGGGCGGCAGGATAAAGGGCCTCTGTCTTTCCCTGGGTGAAGCGAACGCCGATGGCAAAGTCCTCATTTTCCCGATAACCCAGTTCCGTGAGGCCGTCACGCAGGCCCACCATATGCGGCGTGGGCCCCCAGGAAGTGGTCAACGCCCCAATTTTGATGAGCCGGTCAACCTTCGCCGCGCCCGCACCGGCGGGAAGGAACAGGCCGGCTGCCAGCAGCGCGGACAGCAAAGCTGCCCGGAACCGGCGGCACGGAGAGCCGGCACGGCGCCTGCCCTGCACGAATATCGTCATTGGGCTCGTTCCCCCTTGCTTGTATAACCCTACATATACTCGGATGCGGCCGATGCCGAAAGCGTAGGTCGGATTACCATTCCGCTCCCCATTTCCCGACAAGAATAGCCCGGCGGGCATGGCGCATCATTCCATCCCCGCTCCACCACGTCTTATCGCCCTATCATCGTATCGCAAGGGCCGTGCCAGTGGGCTGGTGCGTTTTATTCAAATTTAATGGCAATCAGTTCAGATACTTATCGTTTGGCGTAGCCATCCCTGGCCTGAGGCCCGGTAGAAATTCCGCGATATGCCGTGGGCAGCCACGATATGCCGTGA
>CBDUSX010000526.1:0-2030 GCA_965369935.1 uncultured bacterium | reverse complement strand
CATCAGCAGGCCGTCCAGCAGGGAGATGCCGGCGATCAGGCTCACCACCGCCCGCCGCTTTCAGAAGGGCTTTGCGGATCGGCGGGTCAGGAGCCGGCCTGCTCATCGTGGCCAACTCCTCCAGGATGAGGCTTGGTCATTTCCCCATCGGCAAGTGCCACCAGCAGCGCATCCCCGAACTGCTCCATCTTGTGAGGGCCGATGCCGGGCACGGCCAGCAGCCCGGCGCGGGTTGTGGGCCGTACCTCGGCCAGCGCATGCAAGGTCGTGTCGTGGAACACCATGAACGGCGGTATGTCGTGCTCTTTGGCCCAGGCGCGGCGCCAGGCCCGGAGCCCCTCGGCGAGGGCCTGTTCGGCCGGCTCCAGGGACTCGGCGGGCCTGTGTCTCCCGCGCCGGCGGGGCGGGCGCGGCGCTTCCAAACTGGGCGGTCTCTGCATCGCCTGCGGCGAAGCGGGGTCGCAGACGTCGCAGTGACCGCAGCGCTCCAAGCGCTGGGTGTCGCGGAAGTAGGTGAGAATGCCCGCGTGACGGCAGGTGGCGCTTTCCATATAGGCGACAATGGCGTCCAGCGACCGCCAGCGCTGGCGGATCACTTCCGGCGGCGCATCGGACTCGCGGATGAAGTAGTTCTGCAGGGTCTTGTCGCGCTTGGCATAGAGCATCAGGCAGGTGGCGGGGAGACCGTCCCTTCCTGCGCGGCCCATCTCCTGGTAGTAAGCCTCCAGGGTACCGGGCATCTGGTGGTGCACGACCAGGCGGATGTCCGGATGGTCAATGCCCATGCCGAAGGCGGTGGTCGCGGTGAGGATGCGCATCCGCCCAGCGGCGAACTCCTCCTGAATGCGCGTGCGCTCCTCGGGCGCCAGGCCGGCATGGTAATATCCCACACCGGGAAACTCCCCGCCCAGTTGTGCCGCCACCTCCTCGCTGGCCTTCCGCGTGCCGCAGTAAATGATCACCCTCCCCGCCGGGGTCTGGCGCAGCGCCTGCACCAGGCAGGCGGCCTTGTCGGCATCGTTGCGGCAGCGCAAGACCTGGAAGTACAGGTTGGGGCGGTAAAAACCGTAGATATGCCGCTCAGGCTCGCGCATGCGCAGTGCGCGGCCGATGTCCGCCACCACCTGCGGCGTGGCCGTGGCCGTGAGCCCAAGGATGGGCACCTCGGGCAGGATATCGCGCAGGAGCGAGAGCTGCCGGTATTCGGGCCGGAAATCGTGGCCCCACTGGGAGACGCAGTGCGCCTCGTCGATCGCGAACAGCAGCGGCCGGCGGCCCGCCAACCAGCGGGCGAATCCCTCCTTCTGCACCCGCTCGGGTGAGAGGTAAAGCAGGAACGCTCCTCCGTCCCGCATCGCGTCGAACACCGCGCGCTTTTCGGTTTCCTTCTGGCCGGAGTGGATGCAGCCGGCCGGGATTCCCAGCGCGCGCAACGCGGCCACCTGGTCGCGCATCAGGGAGATCAAGGGCGAGATCACGATCACCAGCGCGTCCCCGGCCACGGCCGGCAACTGGTAGCACAGCGACTTTCCGCCGCCGGTCGGCAGGATGGCCAGCGTATCGTGGCCACCCAACACCGAGGCAATGATCTCTTGCTGGCCCCGGCGGAACGCCGACAGTCCGAACTGATCCTGCAGCACAGCCTGCGGATCGGCGTGACCGCCGGCGGGGGGTCCCAGTGACATGGGTGTGGGGGCTTCTATCGCCAAGGATGCTCCGATTGTTTGACCGGCGGCCGGACCCGGCCCCGGCTACACCTCACCGGGGTGACTTCCAATTGAGGAGGGCTTCCCATCCTTAAACGGGGGCGGGCAACGAAGCAATCCTTCAGGGGGAAAAAAGCAACCATGCCACAGGCCAGCAGTCTTTGACGGGTTCGGGGTCCCGAGTGCGAGGCATCGAGTTCGGGGTTCCGAGTTCGGGGTTCGGGATTCAGGGCGCATGGCCGTGCGCCCCTACGGCTCTGCTGCAGCCCTCTCAAGTCCCCGGCACGAAGCGTTGCAGGAGCAGGGTCAGGGCGAACCCCGCCG
>CBDUSX010000525.1:0-2031 GCA_965369935.1 uncultured bacterium | reverse complement strand
AGCGGCATCATGGCCTCGGCGATCGGGCTGGGCTGCATGTCCATGTCCGGCACCTACGGTCCCGCGGACGACGGGGAGTCCATCGATCTGATTCATCATGCCCTGGCCCAGGGCCTCAACTTCCTGGACACCGCGGACAGGTACGGCAACGGGCACAACGAGGAACTGGTGGGCAAGGCCATCGCCGACCGGCGGGAGGAGGTGGTGCTGGCCTCCAAATTCGGCAACACGGCCGACGGCGTCAATGGCGCGCCCGATTACGTGCAGGAGGCCTGCGAGGCCAGCCTGCGGCGGCTGGGGGTGGAGGTGATTGACCTGTACTACCAGCACCGGGTGGACCCGAAGACGCCCATCGAGGACACGGTGGGGGCCATGTCGCGGCTGGTGGAGCAGGGCAAGGTGCGCGCCCTGGGCCTTTCCGAGGCCGCCCCGGCGACCATCCGCAAGGCCCATGCGGTCCATCCCATCGCCGCGGTGCAGAGCGAGTACTCGCTGATGTACCGCGAATCCGGCGAGGCGACCCTGGCCGTCTGCGAAGAGCTGGACATCGCCCTGGTGCCATACTCACCCCTGGGGCGCAGCCTGTTGACCGGGGTCATCAAGGCTCCCGGGGACATTCCCGAGGGCGACCGGCGGCTGGCCCATCCGCGCTTCCAGGACGAAAATCTCCAGCACAACCTGGGGCTGGTGGCCCGCATCGTGGAGATCGCGGAAGAAAAAGGGATCACCGCCGGGCAGCTCGCCCTGGCCTGGCTGCTGGCCCAGGGGGAGGGCATCCTTCCCATCCCCGGCACCAAGCGCCGGAAATACCTGGACGAGAACATGGCCTCCGCCGAAATCGGGCTGGAAGCCGGCGACCTGGAGCGGATCAACGAGGCCATGCCCGCCGGCTCGGTCGCCGGCACGCGCTATCCCGAAGCACAGATGCGCAACGTGCAAATCTAACCTGATCGGGGAAGGGCCGGTGCGCGCCGGGGCAGCGCCTCCAGCCCGATGGCGCCGTGCAGGCGCCTGGACAAACCTCACGCGCCGAGTTGTGCGGCCAGATCGTCCAGGCCGCCGGCCACCAGGTCGCAGGCGGGGTCGGGGGTGGGGTCCGGCGGATCCTGGTGGCCCCATTCGCGGGGGCGGTGGATGAACGCCGTGCGGTAGCCTGAGTTCCGCGCGGCGTTGAGATCGATGTTGTGGCAGGCCACCATCATGCACTCCTCCGGCCGCAAGGCCAGCAGCTTCGCTCCCGTCTCGTAGACGATGGGGCGGGGCTTGTAGGCGCCGATCATTTCGCAGGAGATCACGCAGTCCCAGGTGAAGGGGGCGCGGCGGGACACGTCCACGATCAGGGACACGCTGAGAATGGTCAGGGTGGAGACGATGAACTTCTCCCGCAGCCGCGCGATGCCGCCGGGGGCGTCGGGCCAGGGGGAAAGGCCGTGCCAGCCGGCGCTCAGGGCGTCCATTTCCCCATCGCTCAAGCCCTCCACCCCGAACTCGCGCAGGACGTCCTCCAGCACGTGGCGGTGCACGCCGTCAATGTTCATCCCGGCCAGCGCCCCCTCGCGCTCGCCGATCATGGTGACGAGGGACTTGCGGCGCCAGCTGTTGGTGACATCCGGCCAGGGCGCTTCGATGCCCTTGCGCTCGCCGAATGCGGCCAGTTGCCCGGCGATTCCCGTGTGCCAGTCCAGCACGGTGCCGCCAACGTCGAAGGTCAGCGCCTTCACGGAACTCAGGTCAGCCATGGGTTTATCCTAGGTTGTGATTGTGGCAAAGGGGCGGCTTTCCCGCCCGGGCGCCTCCGCGCAGGTATGCCCATCCCTGACCGGAGTGCCGGGCGGAGCGCAATGAAATGGATGTCACGGCCCGGAAAGCGCCCTACCCGCGGGAGAAGGCCCAGCGGAAATCGAAGTACAGGGAGACGCCCGAGGCGTCCGCCTGCAAGCCGTCCAGATCGTCCAGGTCGGTGCGCAGGAAATTGGCCCCGAAGCGCGCGCCGAACACGTCCCCACCCCAGTCCAGATAGGCGCTGAACAA
>CBDUSX010000524.1:0-2042 GCA_965369935.1 uncultured bacterium | reverse complement strand
CCATGGCAACCCTTAAAGACATCAAGCGGCGCATCACCAGCGTCACCAACACGCAGCAGATCACCAACGCCATGAAGATGATCTCCGCGGCCAAACTGACCCGCGCCCAGACCGCGGCCAAGGAGGCCCAGCCCTACGCGGCCAAGCTGCGCGCCATGGTCACCGCCATGGCCGCCGGGATGACCGGGGAGGACCACCCCCTGTTCGATTTGCGCGAAGGAGGCAAGAGCGCGGTGATCCTGTTCACTTCCGACCGCGGCCTGTGCGGAGGCTTCAACTCCAACCTCAACCGGCTGGTATACGCCGGCCGGGAAGGCGGAGCGTTCGGCGCGGAATCCGAACTGGTGGTCTTCGGGCGCAAAGGCAACGACTTCTTCCGGCGCCGCAACACGCCCATCGCCCGCGCCGTGGTGCAGTTGCGCGAAGCGGAGCGCAGGGCCGTGATCCCGGAGGTGATGGAAGAGCTGGTGGGGCGCTTCCTGGCCGGAGAGGTCAACCGCGTGTTCCTGGCCTACAACCACTACGACAATCCGATCCGCCAGGTGCCGGGCATCCTGCCCCTGCTGCCCGTGGTGGCGCCGGAGGCGGAGGAAGGGGCGGAGGCCGTGGACGAGCGGGAGGCGCTGTTCGAGCCGGACCGCGGCGCCATCCTGGACTCTCTGTTGCCCAGGTATCTGGAAAACCAGCTGTTTACCGCCCACCTCAACACCGAGGCCGGAGAGCACGGGGCGCGCATGGTGGCCATGGAGGGCGCCACCAAGAACGCCGGGGAAATGATCGACAATCTGACGTTGACCTACAACCGTCTGCGCCAGGCCGCGATCACCAGGGAGTTGATCGAAATCGTCAGCGGGGCCGAAGCCCTCTAGCCGTCAATTACAACGTAAGGATCAGGTTTATGGCCAACGGAAGAATAGTCCAGGTGATGGGCCCGGTGGTGGACATCGCCTTTGACGAGGGCGACCTGCCCCAAATCCTCAACGCGGTGAACATCGGCGCGGAAGGCGCGGACGGCCAACAGCTGGTTGTCTGCGAAGTGCAGCAGCACCTGGGGGAAAACACCGTGCGTACGCTGGCCATGAGCAGCACCGACGGGCTCTCCCGCGGCCTGGAGGTGGTGGACGCCGGCGGGCCCATCACGGTGCCCGTGGGCGAGGAGGTGCTGGGGCGCATCATGAACGTCACCGGCGACCCGGTGGACGATGCTGGGCCGATCAAGGCCAAGACCCGCCGCGCCATTCACCAGGACCCGCCGCCCCTCTCCGAGCAGGAGACGGAAACCACCATGTTCGTCACCGGCGTGAAGGTGCTGGACTTGCTCTGTCCCTACGCCAAGGGCGGCAAGATCGGCCTGTTCGGCGGCGCGGGCGTGGGCAAGACCGTCATTATCATGGAGCTGATCCGCAACATCGCCTCGGAGCACGGGGGCTTCTCCGTGTTCGCCGGCGTGGGCGAGCGCACCCGCGAGGGCAACGACCTGTACCTGGAAATGAAGGAATCCGGCGTGCTCAACAAGACCGCCCTCATCTACGGCCAGATGAACGAGCCGCCCGGCGCGCGGGCGCGGGTGGGGCTGAGCGGCCTGACCGTGGCGGAGCACTTCCGCGACGAGTTCAACGCCGACGTGCTGATGTTTATTGACAACATCTTCCGCTTCACCCAGGCCGGCTCCGAGGTCTCCGCCCTGCTGGGGCGCATCCCCTCCGCGGTGGGCTACCAGCCCACCCTGGCCACGGAGATGGGGCGTCTGCAGGAGCGCATCACCTCCACCAAGAAGGGCTCCATCACCTCCGTGCAGGCCATCTACGTGCCCGCGGACGACCTGACCGACCCCGCCCCGGCCACCACCTTCAGCCACCTGGACGCCACCACCGTGCTCTCCCGCCAGATCGCCGAGTTGGGCATTTACCCCGCGGTGGACCCGCTGGACTCCACCTCCCGCATCCTGGATCCCCAGGTGGTGGGGGAGGAGCATTTCCGGACGGCCCGCGAGGTGCAGCGCATCCTGCAGCGCTACAAGGACCTGCAGGACATCATCGCCA
>CBDUSX010000523.1:0-2050 GCA_965369935.1 uncultured bacterium | reverse complement strand
CTTCCAGTTCGTCCACGCGCTTGATGAGCTTTTCCATGCGCGAGAGCAGGGCCGTCTGCCTGAGTTCTTCCTTGTGGGGGCGGGCCGGGTTGCCGGAGACGGTGGAGCCGGGGGGGAGGGACTTGGTGACGTGGGCGCGGGAATAGACCAGGGAGCCGGCCCCCACCGTAAGGTGGCCCAGCACGCCCGCCCGCGCGCCCAGGATGGCGTTGTCTTCCACGGTGACGCTGCCGGCCATGCCGCTCTGGGCGACGATGATGCAGTCCTCGCCGATCTTGCAGCCGTGGGCGATCATGACCAGATTGTCTATCTTGGTGCCGCGGCCGACGACCGTGGAGCCCAGGGCCGCGCGGTCAATGCACGTGCCGGCGCCCACCTCCACCTCGGCTTCGAGCACCACGTTGCCCACCTGGGGGATTTTGACGTGGCGGGCGCCGTCCTGGGCGAAGCCGAAGCCGTCCCCGCCGATGGACACGTTGACGTGCAGGATCACCCGGTCGCCCAGCACGCAGTCCTCGCGCAAGACCACCCCCGGATAGAGCAGGCAGCCCGCGCCCACGCGCACCCGCTCCATCACCACCGCGCCTGGATAGATCACCGTCTCCGCGCCGACGTCCGTCTCCGCGCCCACGTAAGCCCCCGCCATCACCGTGGCGCTTGCGGCGATGTTGGCCGAAGCCTCCACGTGGGCCCCGGCATGCACCCCCGGCGGCGGGCGTCCGCCATCGGCCAGCAGGCCCAGGGCGCGGGCGAAGCCCAGGTAGGGATTGTCCACCCGCAGCAGGGCCACGCCGGAAACCGCGGCCTGCTTGCGCCCCACGATCACCGCCTCCGCGCCGGTACCTTCCAGGGCGTTCGCGTAGCGGGGGTTGGCCAGAAAGCTCAGGTCCCCGGCCTGCGCTTCGTCCAGGGGGGCGGCTCCGCGGATTTCCCGCTCGGCGTCCCCTTCGATCTCCGCGCCCAATTCCTCGGCGATGACGCGCAGGGGCATCGGCTTGAATTTCATGGCAGGTTCTGCGGGTTCTATTAAAAAACGGCGGTGGGTGATCGGCTCGGTTGATCCGGGGCGTATGCGCCTCGGATGACACCTGAAATGTAGCACAAGGCACGGCCGATTCGTGTTAAAACCCGCGGGCGGGCAGATTCCCGGTCTGGCGGTTTCGTTCAGGGCCGCATTGTTCAGGAGCGCCGCCCGCGGGTGAGCCGCGCCCGTCCATGCGCAAACGGTGAAGGGGCAGGCCATGAAAAAGGAAGAGATCCTTGTGACCGCGGCCATGTACTTTTCGGTGGCGCTGTCCGTGTTCATCGCGGTGATCGTCCTGACCGGCGCGATGGCTTATTTTCTGAAGACCTTCTTTCACATCGCGCCCACCTGGCTGTTCGGATTGTTCGACTAGGGTGTGCAGGACAAAGAATTGCGGGGGAACCAGTCCCCCCGCGCCCCCCTAACAGGCGGAAGTTGGCCGTTGGGCCAACTCCCACAGTTGATCGGGGTCCAGGGGCCATCGGCCCCTGGTGGGGGTGTGGGGGCAAAGTCCCCAATGATTTATGGGAAAAA
The DNA here is from genome assembly GCA_965369935.1 of uncultured bacterium. Lineage (GTDB taxonomy): Bacteria > SAR324 > SAR324 > SAR324 > JACQKK01 > JAPUIH01. Next base: position 492 of record CBDUSX010000523.1, on the reverse strand, counting down.
CATATCTGTCACAACAGATAGGGTTTGCGCCTGGCGTAAGTCACTTTCCGGGCAAAGCCTGCAATTGACTTGATATTCCGTCCATTGTAAAATTAAAGGTTCCAGTTGGAAATTTTGAAATCATTTTCGGACAGGGTGTGGAGATCAGGGAATGCCGATTTACGAGTATGAATGCCAGACCTGCGGAGAGGAATTCGAGGTCATTCAGAAATTCAGCGATCCCCCGCTGAAGAAGCACACCTGCGCCCCCCGCAGCGTGGTCATCCGCAAGATTTCCCTCAATGCATTTCAACTCAAAGGCGGTGGCTGGTACAACGAGGGCTACGCCAAGGGCAACGGCAAATCCGGCAACGGCGCTGATGGCGGAGCAAAGGACAAAACCGATTCCACCACCGGGAAAGGGGCCGGCACATCCACGAAAGCCGGGGATGGCGGAGGCGCCAAGTCCGAGTCTTCCGGCAGTTCCGCCGCCAAGTCCGAGTCTTCCGGCAG